>JANNNF010000348.1:0-1951 GCA_031398405.1 Rhodobacterales bacterium
TGGATGATCTGGCTGCTGAATGTTGTGCTGACAGCATGGTGCAGGGAATGGGCAATTCAACGTGATGTTGTACATCATCTTTTCTGACATTTGTCAGTGACAGTCATGCCCACAGCCCCCGCAAGCATCACAGGCGTCATAGCAGCCCTTGGTGTCACACAGATCATCGGTTATGGGTCGCTTTACTATGCCTTTACGATTCTGGCCCCGCAGATTGCGGGTGAGTTTCGCGTGTCGGAAGCCGACGTGTTTGCGGTCCTGTCCGCAGGTCTGTTGCTGGGCGGGATGACTGCGCCCGCTTTGGGGCATTGGATGGACAGGTATGGCGCGCCGGTTGCCATGTCGGTGGGCAGCGCCGTGATGGCGGTGCTGTTGGTTCTGCTGGCGTTGGCCCCAGGTTTCTGGAGCTTTGCCGTGATTTTGGTGCTGATCGAGGCGCTGAGCTTTATGGTGCTTTATGATGCGGCCTTTCTGACACTGGCGCGCGTATCACCGGGGAACACCCGGGCGGCGATCACCAACCTGACATTGATCGCGGGGTTTGCCTCGACAATCTTTTGGCCGCTGACCGGCTGGCTTGGTGCCGCGCTGGGATGGCGCGATGTGTATATGGTTTTTGCCGGGTTGCATCTGCTGATCGCGCTGCCGTTGCATCTGTGGATCGGGCGACTGACCCCTGATCTGACAGGGCATGTCAAAAAGGGGCACGAGGGTCAGGCGGCCCGCTGGATGCTGCCGGCTGGCAAGACCACGACTCGGGCATTTTGGCTGCTGGGCATCAGCTTTGCCCTGACCGGGATGGCGATCTCTGCCATCACGGTCCATATGGTTCCGGTCTTGCTTGACCGGGGGATGGGAGATGTCGCCTATCTGGTCGCAATGACCATGGGGCCTGCGCAGGTGGTTATCCGGTTGGTTGATGCCACACTTTGGCGCCGTAAGCACCCTGTGGTGGTTGCGGTCATTGCCGCCGGGGCCATCCCTGCGGCGTTGGCGATGCTTTTGCTTGCAGGACCTGCGGTGCCGCTTGCCGTGGCCTTTGCCCTGCTGATCGGAACAGGCGGCGGGCTGTCAAGCATCGTGCGCGGATCGGTGCCCGTGGCCCTGTTTGGTACCGGCGGGCTTGGACTGCGGCTGGGCAGGCTTGCCGCGATGCGGATGGTCCTGGGGGCTTCGGCACCTTTTCTTTTCGCGCTGTCGGCGGCCGGGTTCGGCATGGGGGCAACGCTTGGTGTGACGCTGTTCATCGCGGCGGGTGGGCTGGGCGTCATGCTTTGGCTTTGGCTGGACGTGCGCGTTACGCGGGGCGCAGCCGTGATGCCGCCCACCAACTAAGCCCCGCCATGACGCCTGCCGTGGCAAGGCACAAGGGCAGCCCGCCCAGTTGGTAGCTGAGCCCTGACAGCAGGGTGCCGATCAAGCGTCCTGCTGCATTGGCCATGTAATAAAAGCCGACGTCGCGGGTAATGCGTTGGGCGTCGCCAAAGGCGAGGATCAGATAAGAGTGGACGGAAGAGTTCACCGCGAACACAAAACCGAAGGCCAAAAGCCCTGCGATCACCGTGGCCGTCAGGGCGGGGGACGGCGCGCCAGCCCAGAAGGCGGCGGCGGCCAATATGAAGGGGATCGGCACCAGAAGCCCGGCCCACAAGATTGCCTTTGCGATCGTTGCAGTCTCGGATTGTCCTTTGCTGCCCAGAATGCGCGGGGCCAGCGCCTGTACCGCGCCATAAGCGATGATCCACAGCGCCAGAAAGCTGCCGATCAGGAAGAATGCCTCACGCCGCCCCTCGGCTGTGCCGTCCGACAACACCATCTGAAAATAGACCGGGACGCCGACCACGAACCAGACATCGCGCGCGCCGAACAAAAACAGCCGCGCAAGGCTGAGGCGGTTGACCCGCGGGTCTGATGACCGCCAGCCGCCCCATGCCTCATCCGCCTTGATCCG
>JANNNF010000352.1:0-6063 GCA_031398405.1 Rhodobacterales bacterium
TCCGAGCTCATCGCAAAGCCCGCCACCTCGGCCAGTATCAGTGCACCACGCACCTTTGCGTGTTCGTATTCCTCAAACACAAACACCGCGGCACCTTCGCCCTGTACCATGCCGTTGCGGGTCAGGCTGAACGGGCGACAGGCATCTTTGGACATGACGCGCAACCCTTCCCACGCCTTGATGCCGCCGAAGCACAGCATGGATTCCGACCCGCCGGTGATCATCGCGCGCGAGGCACCAGACCGGACCATTTGAAACGCCAAACCCATGGCATGATTGGAACTGGCGCAAGCGGTGGACACGGTGAAGGTCGGGCCACGCAAGTTGAACTCCATCGAAATGTGGCTGGCGGCGGCAGAGTTCATCAGTTTGGGCACCACAAAGGGGTGCACGCGGTTTTTGCCTTCCTCGTACACCGTGCGATAATTGTCGTCCCATGTGTTCACTCCGCCCGCAGCGGTGCCCAGCACCACGCCGGCTTCAAACCCCAGAAGGCCATCGAAATTCAGGCCTGATTGGCTGATGGCCTGCCTTGCGGCCAGCAACGTGAACTGGGTGAATTTATCATAGAGAACAATCTGTTGTCGGTTGAAATAGGTGTCCGGGTTCCAGTCATGCACCTGCCCCCCGATCTGGATCGATAGCCGGTCCCGGTCGCGGATATCCAGTGTCGTGATACCACAGCGCCCTTCACGAAACGCCGCATAGGTGCCCGCCACATCATGCGCCAACGCGTTGATCGTGCCCGCCCCAGTGATAACAACCCGCTTCATGCCGCCTTTTGCGCCACCAACCCCTGCACTGCCGCAATGATCGAGGCCACGCTGGTGATATCAAACCCGGCTTCCCCCGGCGCATTGGCGTTGAAGGGGACCGAGATATCAAACGCTTCCTCAATGGCGAAGATCGTCTCGACCAAGCCCAGACTGTCCATGCCAAGACTGGCGAGGGTGGCATCCGGCGTCACATCGGCCACATCCAGCACGGCTTGTTCGGCGATGATGGCGATAATCTTGTCAGCTACAAAGGTCATGGATCAGCCCCCCCTGTTGGTTTCCGGGCACTTAGTCACCGGTTGGTAACGCCTTGATGACTTTCTCAACCTCAGCCAGACGGCCATCGAGTCGGGCGGCCATGCGGGGCAAGCGGCGCAGGGCCTTTTGCATTTCGACGTGGGTTTCCATCCTGACTGCAGGATACCCCAAAAGCACACGGCCCGCAGGGGCATTCGTCAATATTTTGGTGGCACCGCCCGCAATCACATCATCGCCGACAAAGATGTTGTCGCTGACGCCCACCTGCCCGCCCAGCACCACCCGGTCGCCAATGCGCGCGGACCCTGCGATACCGACCTGCCCGCACAGCAGGCAATCGCGCCCGACCTGCACGTTGTGGCCAATGTGGACCAGATTATCCAGTTTGGTCCCCGACCCCACGACAGTGTCGCGGATGGTGCCGCGATCAATGCAAGTATTCGCGCCGATTTCCACGTCATCGCCCAAGGTCACGGCACCGAGGCTATGAATACGGGTCCAGCTTTGGTCGGTGATGGCATCGCGCGCGCCAAGGGTTTCACGGATCTGTTCGACACCTGATTTTTCTGGCGTCACAAAGGAAAACCCGTCCGCCCCGATCACTGCACCTGGTTGGCAGATGAACCGTGCACCAATCTTGACCCACGCCCCGATGCGCGCGCCTTGCAGGATCATCGCATCATCGCCGATCTGCGCCCCTTCGGCGATAGAGACATGGCTTGCGATCCGTGCTCTTGCCCCCAATTTCACCCCTGCCCCGATGGTCACAAACGGGCCGATCGCGGCTCCTTTCCCGATCACCGCCGTCGCATCCACGACGGCCATCGGATGAATACCCGGCGCAATCGCGGGGCCCGAGTCCAACAGGCGGGTCAGCCCCGACATGGCCAGGCGCCCGCGTGGCGCATAGATCACCGCCAGCAACCCCATGGCCCGCCAATCGGCCCCCGGCCACAGCATCGCTGCCCGCGCAGACCCTTGGGCGATGCCGTCGGCATAGCGCGGGTCCATCGCAAGCGCCAAATCCGCAGGCCCTGCGGAATGGGGCTCGGACGCGCCCAAAATGACCAAATCAAGATTGCCCTCGGCCTGTGCACCCAAAGCGGCTGCAATATCTTTGATGGTGTGGGTCAAGGGCGTCTCCTCCAGCTTGAGAAAGACCTACCCCTGAACGCCGCCCGGCACCACCCCGGCCTCGGTCAGCGCGTCAAACAACGCCGCATCACGCCCATAGATATCACGGCGATAGGACATCCCGCCCTTGGACGACGGATAGGCGGTGTAATAAACCAGATGTACGGGCAAGGGTTGTTCCAGCTTCACTGGGCTTTCCTGATCGGTTTCCAGATGGCGGTCAAATTCGGCCACAGCATCATCCGACTGCACCGATAGCAGCGCATGGGCAAAATCCTTGGGGTCGGCCAGCCTGATACAGCCGTGGCTGAAGGCACGTACGGTTTGCGCGAACAGGGATTTCGACGGTGTGTCGTGCAGATAAATATTATGGACGTTGGGGAAGAGGAATTTCACCTTGCCAAGCGCGTTGCCATCGGACGGCGGCTGTCGCAACGCGAACGGAAAAGTCTTGGCGGAATAGGCGGCAAAGTTAACTGACCCGCGTGGTACCACTCGCCCGTTACGGTCCACCACCTGCAACTGGCCCGCAGCATTGCGGTTGCGTTGCATCAGGGGCAGGTATTCCTTCACCGTGATCGACCGCGGCACCGACCATGACGGGTTGATCACCATCAGTTCCATCACATCAGAAAACTCGGGCGTTTCACGGTCTGGCTGATCCATCCCGATCACGGCGCGAGTCTGGAACACGGTCTTGCCGTCTTGCATGATCTTGGCGGTAAAGTCGGGCAAGTTGACCCAGACGTAACGGCCAGACCGATCAATATCCATCCAGCGCTCACGCTCTAGCGCCACGATAATGGATTTCAGACGGTCTTCGGGCGGGGTGTTCAATTCCACCAGAGTTGATTTGTTGACCACGCCATCCGGGTCAATACCATGGTCGAGTTGAAACTGCTGCACGGCGGATGCGAGAACCGTGTCATAAGTGCGGGTCGCCGATTGGCCCATATAGCCCATGGCAACAAGGCGGTTGCGCAGGGCAACAACGTCGTCGCCCGCAGCGCCCGGGGCAAGTTCGGCTGCCACATCCAGCCCCCAGCCCCCGGCGGCGATCTTGGCCTCGAGTCCGATCTTGCCCTTCACAAGTTGCGCATAGACCCGCGACGACGGCATCAGGTCGGCCAGTACCTTCGCCGGATCGCCCGAGGCAAGACTACGCAACTGCACGGCCGGGTCTATCACGGCAATTTCGCGCACGATGCCATGCTCGATGCTTTTGGGTGTCAACGCCCCGGACGACAGATCCTTGGCCCAGGCAAGATAGGCGCGGGTCATCATCACCTCTAGACGGCCCCGGTCGCCTTCGGTGGCCGCGACCATAAAGGCATCGGTCAAGGCGCGGGCGTCATAACGCTGCACTGGAAGGCCGTGATCTGCAGCTGAGGCTATGGCCGATAGAAACGCGGTGCGGCGGGCGGAATCAGCGGCCCCGGTCCAGAGAGTCTGATAGCCGGTCTGCCGATACCACGCTGCAATTGCCTCATCGCTGGAGGCAGATTGTGCGAGGGACTGGGTGAATGACGTCGCTTGCGCGTGAACCGCAGGACTGACGGACAAGCAGGCCACAACCGCCGCAGAGGCAAGAAGGGCACGTCCGATAGGGGAAAAACGCATGGTATCCTCAGCTTCGCAAATACATCTAAGTCTTTATCAACAATTTGCGAATTTCGGTGGACTGTCCATTCACAAACGTGTCGGTACCCCATGAACCCCGCCAATTTGCGCCAAATGCGAAACAGTTTGCGGGGCGAACCATGGCCGACCGGTTCCGCGTTTTCAGCAATTTTTTGCCGATTGCCGCTCTACTGCCACAATGCGGGGATTCTAGGCTTGGGCTTCGATTCTTCTTGTGCCATAACAATCGGGCACTTGGGGATGAAGTTGCATAGAAACTGCCCGTGAGGCAGTCGAAGACGAGCTGGGACAGGCGCAAATATGACACTACTCAACACTGCTGGAATCACGCGGCGTGGGCTGCTTGGGGTTTTTGCTGCGACAGCCGTTATCGCAGCGCCGACATACTCCAACGCGTTCGGGTTGTTGAAAGGCGCGGGTGATATTCGGCGCGTCAAGATGTACTCGGGCAGGACTGGGGAAAGCGTCGACACGATCTACTGGATCGATGGCGAATACATCCCGGAAGTTCTGAAGGAAATTAACTACTTCATGCGCGACTGGCGGTCGAACGACACCATTAAGATCGACCCGCGCAATCTGGATATTCTGGCTGCATCTCACCGTCTGCTGGACGTGAAAGAGCCCTACATGCTGCTGTCGGGCTATCGCAGCCCTGCGACCAACGCCATGCTGCGGTCGAAATCGCGTGGCGTTGCCAAACATTCCTTGCACATGGTTGGTCAAGCGGCTGATCTGCGGTTAAAATCGCGGTCGGTTGGCCAAATGGCCAAGGCGGCGGCGACGTGCAATTCGGGTGGGGTCGGGCGTTATTCGCGGTCAAACTTTGTGCACATGGATTGCGGTCCGGTGCGCACCTGGGGCGGCTGACGCCAGCCTTTCCGATTGTTTCCTGAAAAGGGCATCCTGCGGGGTGCCCTTTTCATTTTGTCACACCTCTGAATCGACCTCTGGCATTGCCAGACCGCGAAATCCCATGGCGACGACGAATTTCTCTGAACTGTCGGCCCGGCTGGCCCCCGGTTTCACATTCGCTACCTTGTCGAAATTCTTCTTCAACAGTGCCTGCAATTCCTGTTCCGCCCCGCCCGCCAACACTTTGGCGACAAAGGTGCCCCCCACCTCCAGCACGTCAAACGCGAAATAGGCCGCTGCCTCGCACAGCGCAATGATGCGTAGGTGGTCGGTGCCTTTGTGGCCAGACGAAGCTGCCGCCATATCGCTCATCACCACATCGGCGCGGCCACCAAGCCAGCCTTTGACCAAACCGTCGGCCGCATCATCCAGAAAATCGAGCTGGTGGATCTCGGCCCCGGCTATCGGTTCAATCTCTTGCAGATCGACGCCCAACACGGTGCCTTTCGGTTTGTTCGGACGTTCACCCAAGGCATTCACCCGGGTCACTGCAACTTGACACCACCCCCCCGGTGCACACCCAAGGTCCACCACGCGGCTGCCCGCCTTCAGAAAACCGAACTTGTCGTCGAGTTCCGATATCTTGTACGCCGCCCGCCCGCGGAAGCCTTCCTTCTTGGCGCGGATCACGTAGGGGTCGTTCAACTGCCGCTCGAGCCAAAGGGTGGAGGAAAGCTTGCGCCCCTTGGCGGTCTTTACCCGCACACGCAATTCGCGCTGGCCGCGACCAGAGGTGTTTTTCGGGGCTGATGGTTTATCGGTCATGTGTACGGTCCGTCTTCCAGAACGCCATCCGCGCTCATCTGTGCATAAAGCAGCCCCTCACGCAGGCCACGGTCGGCGACGGAGAGGCGATCGGTTGGCCATACCCGCATCAGCGCCTGAAGGATAGCCGCCCCGGACATGATCAGCGCGTGACGGTCGCGCCCGATGCGCGGATCAGTGCGCCGGCCTTCCGGCCCAAGCGAGAGGTATTCGCGGATCACAAAGTCGATCTGGTCGGATGACATTTGCAACCCATCCACCTTGGTGCGGTCGTAGCGGCGCAGATTCAGAAAGCTGGCGGCCACGGTAGTGACGGTGCCCGAGGTGCCGATGATCTGAAACCCTTCGCGCGGGTTTTGCGCGTTATAGGGGCTGAAGCTGGACAGGTTTTCTTCAAAAAACCACGACATCAGGGCGAAACGTGCGGCGTCGTCGTCCACATCAATGAACTGATCTTTCAGCGTGGCAACCCCCAAGGGTACTGAAATCCAGTCCACCACCCGCGCCACAGCCCCCTCGCCTTGCGCGTTAAATCCCATGTGCAGGCGCATGATGGCCTTGGGCCGATCATCCG
>JANNNF010000377.1:0-4577 GCA_031398405.1 Rhodobacterales bacterium
CGCGTTGTAAGGAAAGCTGTTCGCTCAGTCGCGTGAAGCAGTCTGAACGCCAGACGAACAGGTAGATGCCCAGTCGCAATCGACGCGACACCAAAGCTCCGCTGAGGTGGCACAGGGCGCTGTGGGGCATGTTGACCACAAGTTACCATCTGACCAATGGTTAAAAGGGGCGGCGGGGGGGCTCGCCGCCCCGCCCGGTCAAAACACGTCGAGAACGTAAAACAAGATAATCACGACGACCGGGATACCGAGGAAATAGGCGGCTATGCCTTTCATGGGGAAGACTCCTGTATTGCCATGATAAACGCAGAGTCATGGGGCCGGTTCCGGACATGTGCGAAAATCTGTGCGGATAGGGTCAGGCACTGCTGTTGCGCAGCAGCAATTCCGGGGCTATGGCCACCCGCGTCGGGGCCGTGATGTTACCATCGCGAATTTCAAGGATCACCTCCGCCACCTTTGCCCCGATCTGATATGGAAACGGGTTGATCGTCGTCAGGGTCGGCACGCAAACCGCCCCGATTTCATAATCACCAAACCCAGCAATCGACAGCCGCCCCGGAACTGCCACCCCGCGCCGCTCACATTCCGTCAGCGCGCCAAAGGCCGACAGGTCAGAGACGCAAATCACCGCTTGGGTATCGGGCAGAGTGTCCAGCAACCGTCCCATGGCAGTGGCCCCTTCGCGCATCGAAATCGGCGGGGCCCCGGCATCAATCAGGCGGCTGGCATCCAACCCATGCGCCCGCATCGCGGTGATGAACCCCGCCCGCCTGTCAGTGCCGCGCGTGTCGCGCAGCGCGTCACCGCCGATGAAACTGATGCGCGAGACACCCTTGGCGACGAAATGATCCACCATCCCCCGCACCGCCTGCGCGTTGGAAAAGCCTACCACGTGGTCGATGGGATCATCGGGCAAATCCCACGTCTCAATCACCGGGATGCCCGCATTTGACAGCAAACGGCGGGCGCGGTCGGTGTGTTTGCCGCCCGTGACGACCATCGCTTCGGGCCTGCGGCGCAGCAGTTGTTCGATCAGGCGTTCTTCCTCGGCCATATCGTAATTGGTATGGCCCAGCAAAATCTGCAAACCGCGCGGGGTCAGCCCTTCGGAAAGGCCACGCAGCGTTTCGGCAAAGTTGGCGTTGTTGATCGACGGGATGGTCACGGCGACAAAATTGGTGCGCTGTGACCGCAGGTTGGACGCCGTGCTGTCAAACACATAGCCCATCTCTTCGGCCGCGGCATGGATCGCGGCGCGTGTCACCTCGGACATTGACGAGTCCGCCTTGAATGCCCGGCTGACCGTCATCGGCGACACCCCCGCCACGCGCGCCACATCAGCCATGGTAGGGGGTTTGCGGGGAGGGGTCATCACGTCCTGTGTTATCGTTATCTGACCATTAAGCCGTCAGAGTACCGGGTTAGGCAAGACGTTCAGGCCGGATACACATGCGCTTGCGTGACATGGTGGTGGATACGACCGGTGAAAAACCGCTGCAACACGGCTTCGGTGGCGGCACGGCCCTCAAGGCGGACCGGATGATCCAGAAACGCCGCAACGGTCGCCATGTCGGGGTCAACGGCCAGGATCAGCGGGTATTCGGGCGCGCCCTCGTCGCGGCTGTCGGCAAAGGTCACGCGAATGTCCATGGCACCGGGAAACCTGCGCCAGACGGGCAGGATTTCGTCCAGAACGGCGGCGCGGAACGCATCGGTCTGGGCGGCGGGAACATGGCCTTCAAACAGGGCATAGCGGGTGATCATGGCGCGGTCTCCGGTTTCGGGCCTTTGAAATATTCCATCAACGCGGCCTGATCCTCGCTGCTCAAACCTGCAGCCGTCAGCAGGCGATGCACCTCGGCGCACACGGCGGTCAACGGCATCGCGGTGTGGGTTGCGCGCGCCAAATCCTGTGCGCCGTTCAGATCCTTGACCATGTTGTCGATCCGCCCGGGTGCCCGCACGACATGCGCGGTGTTCAGGCTCAGGATCACAGCCTCAACCCCCTGCGCTGCCATCGCCGCCGTCGGGGCAGCACCTGCGCCAAGCGCGACCAAGCCCGCAACCTTGGCCGGGTCCAGATCATACACGTGCAGGTCGGTGCCCGTTGCCAGCAGCCGCGCGCCAATCGCACCGCCCATGGCTCCTGCGCCGATCAGGGCGACGGTCATGCCGCATCTCCTGCCAATTTCAGGATGATTTCTGAAACCAAAGCCTCCAGCGGCTGATCAATGTCCACCGTCACGGCCTCCTGCGGCCCCGGGGGCTCCAATGTGGCAAACTGGCTGTCCAGCAAGGATACCGGCATATAGTGGCCGGCCCGCGCTGCCATGCGGGCCTCGATCACCGCACGACTGCCCGCCAGATGCACAAACTGCACCGCGCCCGCGCCGCTGCGAATACGGTCGCGGTACACCCGGCGCAGCGCGGAACAGCCGATGATCATCGGGGCCTCATCGCGCAACACGCGTGCCACCCGGTCCAGCCACGGCCAGCGGTCCTCATCGGTCAGCGGCACCCCCGCCCGCATCTTGGCCACCGCGGCACCCGAATGCAGATCGTCGCCATCGCGGTAGGCCATGCCCGTGCGCGCGGCCAATGCCGCCCCGACCGAGGATTTGCCGCACCCCGACACCCCCATCAGCACCACCCGGATCATCACAGCGAAACCGTGATGCCACCGTCCACATACAGAATATGGCCGTTCACAAAACTGGACGCATCCGAGGCGAGGAAAATGCAGGCCCCCACCAACTCTTCAACCTGCCCCCACCGTCCCGCCGGGGTGCGTTTTTCCAGCCAAGACGTAAACTCCGGGTCCGCCTTCAGCGCCGCATTCAGGGGCGTGTCAAAATAGCCCGGGGCGATGGCATTGCAGTTCAGCCCGTGCTTGGCCCAATCGGTTGCCATGCCCTTGGTCAGGTTGCCCACCGCCCCTTTGGTCGCCGTATAAGGGGCTATCGAAGGCCGTGCGAGGGCGGTCTGCACCGACGCGATATTGATGATCCGGCCCCGGTGCCGTCCGATCATGTGGCGCGCAACTGCTTGGCCCACATGGAAAACCGACGCGATGTTGGTTTGCAGCAGCTTCTCAAATGCCTCGGGCGGGAAATCCTCCAGCGGGCCGCGGTGCTGCATACCGGCGTTGTTCACCAGAATGTCGATCGGCCCCACGTCGGTCTCGAACCCGTCTACCGCAGCGCGCACGGCGTGATGATCCGTCGTATCAAACGGCAAAACCCGGGCGCCGGGTATCCCTGCCGCCGCTGCCGTCAACTTGGCCGCATCGCGCCCGTTTAGCACAACTTCGGCCCCAGCCGCCGCCAACCCTACGGCCAGCGCATGGCCGATCCCCTGTGACGACCCGGTGATCAGCGCCCGCCGCCCGGTCAGATTGAAAAGCTGAAGTCCCATGCGTGCCTCTTGGATTTGGTCTCGACAAACGGTAGGTGGCCCGTTTATGTTATCGTTAACATAGCCTGTCAAGCAGTCACATTCCCGTAAACGGAGCCAGCCATGCCGAAACCCTCCATCCTTCAGGTCGGAAGCTATCCTGACTGGGACCAAACCCCGCTTGACGCAGCTTTCACCATGCATCGCTATTTTGAGGCTGCCGACAAGGCTGCTTTTCTGGCACAAGTCGGCCCGCAGGTCCGTGCAATTGCCACACGTGGCGATCTGGGGGCGAGTGCTGAAATCATCGCGGCCTGTCCGAACCTTGAGGTGATCTCGGTTTACGGCGTGGGGTATGACGGGGTGCATATGGCCTCGGCCCGCGCGCGGGGCGTTGCGGTGACGAACACACCCGATGTGCTGACCGATGATGTGGCGGATCTGGCGGTTGGCATGGTGCTGGCCCTGTCGCGCGGCATCGTCAAGGCAGATGCCTATGCGCGCGCAGATTGGGCGGTGAAGGGCAGTTTTCCCTTGCAGCGAAAGGTGTCGGGTGCGCGCGCAGGTATCCTGGGGCTGGGGCGGATCGGCCATCAGATCGCGCTGCGTCTGGCCGCATTCGGGATGGTCATCGCCTACTCCAGCCGGACAGCGAAACCGGGGGCCGAGGGGTGGGAGTTCATCCCCGATCCGGTGGCCTTGGCTGCGCGGTCGGATATTCTGGTGGTCGCGTCGGCCGCGACGGCGGAAACACGGCATGTCGTGGGGCCTGCGGTGCTTGCCGCACTCGGGCCAAAGGGCATGCTGGTGAACATCAGCCGAGCTGCCAATGTGGATGAGGCGGCCCTTTTGGACGCACTGGAAAGCGGGGCCTTGGGCGGAGCGGCGCTGGATGTATTTGAAGGCGAGCCCGTCCTGAACCCTCGCTTTCTGACGGCCCCGAACGTCCTGCTGCAACCCCACCACGCCAGCGGCACGTATGAGACCCGCCAAGCCATGGGCAAGCTGATGCGCGACAACCTGACCGCGCATTTCGCCGGTCAGCCCCTGCTGACCCCGGTGTCGTGATGCGCGCGATTGTCATTCACGCCGCACATGATCTGCGGATAGAGGAGCGGGCTGTTGAGGCCGCTGGACCCGGCCAACTGCGACTTAGGCTTGCAACCGGCGGGATCTGCGGG
>JANNNF010000226.1:0-2680 GCA_031398405.1 Rhodobacterales bacterium
GCCACATCCCCGCTGCGTGCGGAGGCGAAGGCCGCGATGATTGCGGCGATGGAGGTGGTGGGCAACCCCAGTTCGGTCCATGCCGAGGGGCGGGCGGCCAAGGCTGTGCTCGAACGCGCGCGCGCGCAGGTGGCGGGGGCTTTGGGGGCTGAAGGCGCGGACATCATATTTACCTCTGGCGCTACCGAGGCTGCGGCTTTGGCCTGTGGCGGTCAAGGTCTGGCCTGTGCAGAGGTGGAACATGAAGCCGTGTCGGCGTGGTGCGACACCTCTTTGCCGGTAGACCGCGACGGGCGGGTTTTCGTCGATGATCCGGGCCGGACCGCGCTTCAGTTGGCCAATTCTGAAACCGGTGTTGTGCAACTGCTGCCGCAGGGGATTGCCGTTTGTGATCTGACCCAAGCCTTCGGCAAGGTGCCCTTTGCGTTCAACTGGCTGGGGTGCCGGATCGGATTGGTGTCGGCGCATAAGCTGGGCGGGCCGAAAGGCATTGGTGCCTTGGTCATGCAGCGCGGCACTGATGTGGCAGCACAGATGCGCGGCGGTGGTCAGGAAATGGGCTGGCGGGCGGGTACGGAAAACCTGATCGGCATTGCAGGCTTTGGGGCTGCGGCAGAGGCTGCGGCGCGCGATCTGGCAGATGGGGTGTGGGATCAGGTGGCCGAACTTAGAAATATTCTAGATTTGGCATTGTCCGCTGCCGGAATGGGGACTATTTCCGTCGGGAAAGCCTCGCAACGATTGCCAAACACTTTGAACGTCATTGCCCCCGGCTGGAAGGGTGAGACCCAGGTGATGGCGATGGATCTGGCCGGGTTTGCGGTATCGGCAGGTTCAGCCTGTTCCTCCGGCAAGGTGCGGGCCAGTCGGGTGCTGACCGCGATGGGATTTGACGATGGGCTGGCGGGGCAGGCGATCCGCATCTCGCTTGGGCCCGAAACGACGCAAGATGCCGTGCTGCGCTTCGCCGATGTGTGGACCGCCGCATACGCAAAGGCCCGTGCACGGGCCGCATGAATAGGAGTAGAGCCGATGGACGTTCTGGAAACTGAAGTACGCGACGGTGTTGACCGTGAGACGATTGAAACGGTTCAGGCCATGTCTGGCGCATATAAATATGGCTGGGAAACTGATATCGAGATGGAATATGCCCCCAAGGGCCTTTCCGAAGATATCGTGCGGCTGATCTCCTCCAAGAACGACGAGCCGCAGTGGATGCTGGATTGGCGGCTGGTGGCCTATCGCCGTTGGCTGAAGATGGAAGAACCCAAGTGGGCGATGCTGAACTACCCTGAGATTGATTATCAAGATCAGTATTACTACGCCAAACCCAAAAGCATGGCGGTTAAGCCGAAATCGCTGGATGACGTGGACCCCAAGCTGCTGGCGACCTACGCCAAGCTGGGTATTCCGTTGAAAGAACAAATGCTTCTGGCCGGTGTCGAGGGTGCTGATGAACCCCGCCGCGTGGCGGTAGATGCGGTGTTCGACTCGGTGTCGGTCGGCACCACATTCAAGGCGGAATTGGCGAAGGCCGGGGTGATCTTCTGCTCGATCTCAGAGGCTGTGCGCGAACACCCGGAACTGGTGCAGAAATATATCGGCTCGGTTGTGCCGCAGTCGGATAATTTCTTTGCGACGCTGAATTGCGCGGTGTTTACCGATGGTTCCTTTGTCTACATCCCGCCGGGGGTGCGCTGCCCGATGGAACTGTCGACCTATTTCCGCATCAATGCTGAAAACACCGGCCAGTTTGAACGCACCCTGATCATCGCCGATGAAGGGTCATACGTCAGCTATCTGGAAGGCTGCACCGCCCCAAAACGAGACACGCATCAGTTGCACGCCGCCGTGGTGGAACTGGTGATCCTGAAAGACGCGGAGGTGAAATACTCCACTGTGCAGAACTGGTATCCGGGTGACGAAAACGGCAAGGGCGGCATCTACAACTTTGTGACCAAACGCGCCGATTGCCGGGGCGACCGGGCCAAGGTTATGTGGACTCAAGTGGAAACCGGGTCTGCGATCACCTGGAAATACCCCTCGTGTATCTTGCGCGGAGATGACTCACAGGGGGAGTTTTACTCTATCGCCATCACCAACAATGCGCAGCAGGCGGACACTGGCACCAAGATGATCCATCTGGGCAAGCGCACGAAATCGCGCATTGTGTCCAAGGGCATATCGGCGGGTCGCGCACAGAACACCTATCGCGGGCTGGTCAGTATGCACCCGAAAGCCACCGACAGCCGCAATTACACCCAATGCGACAGCCTGCTGATTGGCGACAAATGTGGCGCGCATACGGTGCCGTATATCGAGGTCAAGAACAACTCGAGCCGGGTGGAGCATGAGGCCACCACCAGCAAGGTAGACGAGGACCAGTTGTTCTATTGCCGCTCGCGTGGGATGGATGAGGAGGAGGCCGTGGCGTTGGTGGTAAACGGGTTCTGCAAGGACGTGCTGCAGGCGCTTCCGATGGAGTTCGCGATGGAGGCGCAAAGTCTGGTCGCGATCAGCCTTGAAGGCTCGGTCGGGTAACAGGCGTTTGCGATGAACACGGCCAGCCCGATCGACAATTTTTCTCTGGAGGGCGTGCGCGCGCGTATCGCTGCGGGCGCGCCTGTTACTTTGTCGGGCGTGTCGTATACCCGCGCGGTGGTGCAGGGGCAGGATTTAC
>JANNNF010000462.1:0-28450 GCA_031398405.1 Rhodobacterales bacterium
TATCCGGGGGCCTATGCCAAAGGGTCGGTGGTCGGCGGGCTGGCAGAGGTGCCGGAGGACAGTTTCAACATGCTGTTCCATGCCGGCACCGCTGCACGCGAAGGTGCAGTCGTCGCAAACGGGGGCCGGGTGCTGAACGCCACAGCACGGGGGGCGACGTTGGCCGAGGCCCGTATGCGGGCCTATGCGATGGTCGATCAGGTAAACTGGCCCGAAGGATTTTGTCGACGAGATATCGGCTGGCGCGCACTGTAGGTGCTAGGCGGCAAGGGCTTGCGTCAACAGGGTGTCAACCTCGCCCCGGTTGGCGCGGCTGACGGGGATATCCAGCCACTGCCCTTTGAGGGTAAAAGCTTTGCGGTCAAACGCAAACTCGCCGATCTGGCTGCGACTTACCCACCATAACCTGTGGACCCGCAGACCCGTTTCTGCAGGAAAGGCCTCTATCGCCTGACTGAGCGTCATCCGCATCAGCCGCCGTTCCACTGTGGTGATGACCTGTACGTACTGGTTCTGCGCCTGCATCGCCACCACCACCCCGCCCAGATCAGCGGCGAGATACACCCCATCGGCTGTTGGAATGGCCGCAATCCTGACGGGCCAGAACACCGGCACAAAAGCCCCCACCCGGCCCAGATGGTCACGGATGCTGCGTTCAAAAAACAGCGTGACCAGCACCGTCAAGACGGCGGCAAATGTCTGCCGGCGTGCAAAGCCACTTATCGCCTGAACGACCGTATCATCGTGGAACGGAAACAGGATCAGCGCGGACGGGATGCACAAGACCAGAAAGAAGCCCAGATTCAGGACCATGTAGGGCAGGTTTCGCGGTAGAAAGTACCACAACACTGCTAGAAATAGCCACGCCTTCAGAGCCAAGCATAGGCTCATGCACACACAGAACAACCTCACATCCGCAGCAAGGCTGGGGCAGGTAAATTCACGGTTCAGGGAGCCGATCGTGCGGAAAATCGGTGTGGCAAGGATCAGGGTCCAGAAGAACGGGTGCAACAGCAGATCATGGCGCACGAAACGGTCGAATGCCGCGCGGTCTTGGAATAGACGCGGAGAACAACAATGGCACGCATCAGAATTCCACCCGCGCCAACATTTGATCATGAAATAAATCATGCTGGCAGGCGGGGTTGCGGCAAGCCATTCAGTCAAATCCGGACAGTTTCAGCGCGCACCAATGCCGCCTTCGTGCCACACGCATTGGCCCGCCCGTACCGTTTGCCCCCCTTGCACCCCCTGCCTGCGCCGCATAAACAGACGCGCGACAGACACACCCAGACAGACTTCAGGTAAGGACGGCGGATGCCTCTGCTGATTATGAAATTCGGTGGCACTTCGGTGGCCGACCTTGCCCGCATCAAGAATGCGGCAGGCAAGGTCAAGCGTGAAGTTGACCGCGGCTATGACGTGATCGTCATCGTGTCGGCCATGTCGGGCAAAACCAATGAACTGGTGGGATGGGTGGAAACCACATCGCCTCTGTATGACGCGCGCGAGTACGATGCGATTGTCTCAAGTGGAGAGAACGTGACCGCAGGCCTGATGGCGCTGACCTTGCAGGAAATGGATGTGCCGGCTCGGTCATGGCAGGGGTGGCAAGTGCCGATCATGACGACGTCCGCCCATGCCTCGGCCCGGTTCGAAGATATTCCGCGCGCGAACATTGACGCCAAATTTGCGGAAGGCTTCAAGGTGGCGGTTGTGGCAGGCTTTCAGGGCATGTCTGCCGAAGGTCGCATAACCACCCTCGGCCGGGGCGGGTCTGATACCACCGCCGTGGCCTTTGCCGCTGCATTCAACGCCGAACGCTGCGATATTTATACGGACGTCGACGGCATCTACACCACTGACCCACGCATCACCGGCAAAGCCCGCAAGCTGGAAAAGATCGCGTTTGAGGAAATGCTGGAACTGGCCTCGCTTGGGGCCAAGGTGTTGCAAACGCGGTCAGTCGAACTTGCTATGCGCTATAAGGTGCGTCTGCGGGTCCTGTCCTCGTTTGAGGATACTGACGAGAACTCTGGAACGCTGGTCTGCGACGAGGATGATATCATGGAATCGAAAGTAGTGTCCGGCGTGGCCTATAGCCGCGATGAGGCCAAGATGACGCTGGTCACCGTGCAGGACCGCCCCGGTGTGGCCTCGGCCATTTTCGGGTCGCTGTCCGAGGCAGGGGTGAACGTCGATATGATTGTTCAAAACATTTCGGAAAAGAACTATGGCAGCCACACCGGCGCTGTCACCGACATGACATTTTCCTGCCCGATCAACCAGGTGATGCGCGCCACCAAGGCGATGGAGGATGCAAAAGCATCCGGCCTGATCAACTATGATGATCTGGTCAGTGACACCGATGTGGCCAAAGTGTCGGTCGTGGGCATCGGGATGCGCAGCCATGTCGGCGTTGCAGCCAAGATGTTTGCGGCCCTTGCTGCTGAAAATATCAACATCAAGGTCATCGCTACGTCAGAGATCAAGATTTCGGTGCTGATCGACCGGAAATACGTGGAACTGGCGGTCCAAGCCCTGCATGATGCCTTTGATTTGGACAAGGCGGCCTGACGCCGCCTAACCCCGCAGGAGCCCATGCCGGAACGCACTGAAAGTGACAGTCGCAAACTGCTGCGCCGCTTGCGCGACACGCTTGCCACCCCCGGCAAGGGGCAGGACAGGCTTGACCGCATCACCCATCTGATCGCGGACAGCATGCAGTCCGAGGTCTGCTCGATTTACCTGTTCCGCGATGAAGACACGCTGGAGCTATGCGCGACCGAAGGGCTCAAGAAAGAATCTGTCCACCAGACCCGGATGAAACTGGGCGAAGGGCTTGTGGGCCGCGTCGCCCGCACGGCGACCCCGGTGAACACTGCCAACGCACCCTCGGAAAAGGGCTTTCGCTTCATGCCGGAAACCGGCGAGGAATTGTACCCGTCCTTCCTAGGCGTGCCGATTCAGCGGGTGGGTGAAAAGCTGGGCGTGCTGGTGGTGCAATCCAAAACCGCGCGCCAGTTTCTGGAGGATGAGATATACGCGCTGGAAGTCGTCGCCATGGTGTTGGCCGAGATGACAGAGTTGGGCGTGTTCTCCTCGGAAGGCGACGGGATGCGCGCGCTGCACAAACAGTCGGTGATGATCCGGGGCAGCACAGGGCAGGAAGGCGCTGCTGAAGGCAACGTCTGGCTGCATGAACCCCGCGTCGTGGTGACCAATCCGGTGGCCGATGATCCGCTGACCGAAATAGACCGCATCCGTGAGGCCGTTGGCACTCTGCGCGTATCGGTCGATGACCTGCTGTCGGCCGAGAGCCTCGACAAGGAACAAAAGCAGGTGCTGGAAGCCTACCGCATGTTCGCCAACTCTCGCGGCTGGCTGCGCCGGATGGAAGATGACATTGCGCGCGGGCTGTCGGCTGAGGCAGCGGTGGAGAAAGAGCAATCAGCGACGCGGGCAAGACTGGAACAAGTGCCTGACGCCTATTTGCGCGAACGGCTGCATGATCTGGATGACCTGTCCAACCGCCTGCTGCGCATCCTGACCGGGCAAGGGGCCGATACCGGGGCTGCGATGCCGGAAAATCCGGTGCTGGTGGCGCGCAACATCGGCCCCGGCGAATTGCTGGAGTACGGTCGCAAATTGCGCGGCGTGGTGCTGGAGGAAGGATCTGTCGGATCTCACGCCGCCATCGTGGCCCGCGCACTTGCGATCCCCTTGGTAATCCACGCGGGCCGCGTCACCCAAGAGGCGCTGAACGGCGACCACATCATGGTGGACGGCGACCAAGGCATCGTACATCTGCGCCCCGAAGAAGCCGTGGCCCGTGCCTTTCGCGACAAAATCGCCATGCAGGCCGAGGCACAAAAACGCTATCACAGCCTGCGCGGCCTGCCAGCCACCGCCAAATGCGGCACCACCATCACCTTGATGATGAACGCCGGCCTGATGGCCGACCTGCCCAGTCTGGAAGGATCAGGAGCCGAAGGGGTGGGACTGTTCCGCACTGAACTTCAGTTCCTTGTCCGCAACAAGATGCCGCAACGCGCTGAACTTGCAGCGCTTTACGCCCGGGTTATGGACGCCGCCAAAGGCCGCCGCGTGGCCTTCCGAACGCTCGACATCGGGTCTGACAAAGTGCTGCCCTACATGAAACCCAATGACGAACCCAACCCCGCCATGGGCTGGCGCGCGATTCGGGTGGGTCTGGATAAACCCGGTGTCTTGCGGATGCAGGTGCAGGCCCTGCTGCGCGCGGCCAACGGGCGCCCCCTGACCGTCATGTTTCCCTTCATCACCGAACTTGGCGAGTTTCAGCAAGCCCGGTCCCATGTGCTGCGAGAGATCCACCGCGAAAGATCGCTGGGCCATGCGGTGCCATCCAGCATCGAAATCGGCGCGATGATGGAAACCCCCAGCCTCGCCTACGCCCCGCAATCGTTCTTTGACCTGACCGATTTCGTATCGATCGGCGGCAACGACCTGAAGCAATTCTTCTTCGCCGCCGACCGCGAAAATGAACGGGTGCGCCGCCGCTATGATACGCTCAACCTGTCGTTTCTAGCGTTCCTTGAACACATCATCGCCCGCTGTGCCGCAAGCAACACCCCGCTGTCGTTCTGCGGCGAGGATGCAGGCCGCCCGGTTGAGGCGCTCGCCTTCGCTGCGCTTGGCCTGCGGTCACTGTCGATGCGACCGGCGTCGGTCGGCCCGGTCAAGGCACTGCTGCGACGGGTCGATCTGACCGAAGCCCGCGCGGTTATTGATCACGCGCGCAAGGATGGCGCTGAATCGGCGCGCCCTGCCCTGATGGATTGGCTCAGCAGGCAGTCAGAAACCTGATCTCAAAAATTTGTCTGAAATTTTCATTTTCTGTCTCTAAATATCCCACGGGGGTCCGGGGGTGTGAAACCCCCGGCGACTGGCCAAGCAAGCCTGGCCTCAGATCTGCTTTTCCGGCATATGCACCACCAGCCCCTCAAGGGCTGCCGACACCTTGATCTGGCAAGTCAGGCGTGACCGAACCGGATCGGGCGACCAGGCGAAATCCAGCATATCCTCTTCCATTGCATCTTTCTTTGGCAGCTTGTCCACCCAGGCCGCATCGACATAAACGTGGCAGGTGGAACAGGCGCAAGCACCGCCGCAATCGGCCTCGATGCCCGGAATGCCGTTGTCGCGCGCGCCCTCCATCACGGTCAGGCCGTTGCCAACCTCGATCACATGCTGTTTGCCGCCAAATTCCACATAGGTAATCTTCGCCATTGTCCTGCATCCCTAGGGCCATCATCGCCGCATGACATAGGACAGTTTCCCCCGCTTTGCCAGTGCCGCACAACAGGCCTGCCTCACACCAACCCTGCCAAAAGCCGAAGGCTTTCGCAGGGACAGTTTTCCCGCTATGGTACATTGCAACGCTGCCGGGCAGGTGGGCGAACCACGCAAATGGGCAGATGGGCAGAATGATCAGACCCTTTTTTCTAGGCAGCCTTGTGCTGCTGTGCGCTTGCCAGCAAACCGGGCCGGATGCAGCCTCGCGCGGGGATCTTTCGTCTGAACTTGTGCGCCCGCGCGACGCAGGGCCACCACCCGGCCCAGACGGGGCCTGCTGGCAGGCCGATATCAAGCCTGCCGTGATTGAAACCGTCACCGAACAGGTACTGGCAACCCCCGAAGTGCGCGGGCCGGACGGGGCGATTGTGACTGCCGCCGTGTTTCGCACCGAAACCAGCCAAAGCATTGTCGAGCCGCGCGAAACCGTGTGGTTCCGCAGCCCCTGCCCGGCTGAGGTGACCACCGACTTTGTCGCCACGTTGCAACGCGCCCTCAAAGCCCGGGGGCTTTATTTGCTGCCGCTGACAGGCCACCTTGATGCCCCGACCCGCAGCGCGATCCGGCGGTTTCAGGCGCAGCGCGGGTTGGACAGCGACCATCTGTCGCTGGCCGCCGCGCGCGAACTGGGAATCATTGCAGCCGACATCGAGACATTGAAATGACTCGCGCCGCCTATGAGGCCGAAGTGCTGCGCCGTTGGGGCGCGCAATCCGACGGGGCGCATGATCTGGGCCACCTGCGCCGCGTCTGGGCCAATGCCCAAACCATCGCGCGTGCGGAAGGTGGGGCTGACATGGAGGTGCTGCTGGCGGCCTGCTTTTTCCACGATGTTGTGAACGTGCCCAAGGACGCGCCGGACCGCGCCACGGCGTCGGTCCGGTCAGCACAGGTGGCGGTGGCATATTTGCGCGGCACTGGCTTTCCGGCGGCAAAGCTGGATGCCGTAGCCCATGCCATCACCGCGCACAGCTTTTCGGCGGGCATAGCACCCCAGACACTGGAAGCTGAAATTCTGCAAGACGCGGACCGGCTGGAGGCTTTGGGTGCCATCGGTATCGCCCGGATGTTCCATGTCGCAGGCGCGCTGCATGGCGGCTTGTTCGACCCCAAAGACCCGATGGCCTTGCACCGGCCGCTCGATGACCGCCGCTTTGCGCTGGATCATTTGCAGGTCAAACTTTTCCCGATTGTTGATACAATGCGCACCGAAGCGGGGCGCGAAATGGCATTGGAACGCGCCGACTGGATGGCCAGTTTCCGCACAAGGCTGCTGTCGGAAATCCAATAGAAAAGGGCAGCAGGTTGCCCCGCCGCCCGTTTTTGACTTGCCAAGACTTACTCGACTGCCAGGGCCACAAAGCGCGGATCACCGCCACGACGGATCAGCAGTAGCAAGGATTTGCGACCCGCAGATTTGGCTTCGGACACTCGGTCCTCCAGATCTTTCAGGCGCACAACCTTCTGCTGGCCCGCCTCGGTGATCAGATCACCTTCGCGCAGGCCTTTGCCATAAGCCTCGGATGCGACGTCAACCTTCACCACCAAAAGACCGGCGGCGTCAGCGGAAAGACCCAGCTTCTTTTTGGCATCGTCGGTGAGAGGGGCCAAGGTCAGGCCCATCATTTCGGCCTCTTTGGCATCCGCGGGGGCAGCAGCAACGGCCGGAATGCTTTCAGCCTCGGCCTCTTCACGACGCCCAAGCGTGACTTGCAGCGTCTCAGACTTACCGTCGCGCAGAACCACCACCGGCACAGCCTCGCCTACTGGTGCATCTGCCACGCGGCGGGTCAAATCACGGCTGCTGGCCACATCCTGGCCGTGAAACAGCGTGATCACGTCGCCCGCCTGAATACCTGCCATTTTGGCAGGACCGTCGGGCACATCCGTGACCAAAGCCCCGGTTGCCGTTGCAAGGCCCATAGCCTCGGCCACATCGGGGGTCACGTCCTGTATACGCACACCGAGCCAGCCGCGACGGGTTTCGCCAAACTCTTTCAGCTGTCCGACCGTCTTGGACACAACGTTGGACGCCATGGAAAACCCGATACCGATCGAGCCACCATTTGGCGACAAAATTGCGGTGTTCACCCCGACGACTGCCCCATCCATGTTGAACAGCGGCCCACCCGAGTTGCCCCGGTTGATTGCAGCATCCGTTTGCAGATAGTCGTCATAGGTGCCCGAAAGCTCGCGGCCCCGAGCCGATACGATCCCGGCAGACACCGAAAATCCTTGGCCCAGCGGGTTGCCCATTGCGACAACCCAGTCGCCCACGCGCATCAGATCAGAATTTCCGAACGACACAAAGGGCAGCGGATCAGGGCTTTCGACCTTAAGCAGCGCGATATCGGTTTTTGTGTCCGTCCCGACCAGCTTGGCGTCCAGCCGCTTGCCGGAAAAGAACTCAATCTTAATCTCGTCGGCACCTTCAATGACGTGGTTGTTGGTGACAATGTAGCCGTCCTCAGAAATCACAAAGCCGGACCCAAGCGCCTCGGATCGGCGGGGTTCGTCACCGCCGCCACCGTTAGGGTTTTGAAATTCTTTGAAGAAATCCTCAAACGGACTGCCTTCGGGCACCATAGGGCTGCCCTCGGCGGGACTTGCCACCATCGACGATGTCGTGATGTTCACTACCGATGGGCTGATCTTGTCAGCAAGTTCGGCAAAACTTTCGGGTGCGGTTTGGGCGCGGGCCTGCAAGACCGGGACAATGGCCAAAGCCACGCCTAGGCTGAGCGCCAGCAAGAAGCGCGGAACCGGGCGCTCATCGGCGGCGGTGGTCCGGGCAAGGGAACGATGTGACAACGGCGAACTCCTTTTGTTCGGGCGGCGCGGGTCGGGGCTTCAGCGGTAAGAATGAAGTCTCACGTCGGCTGCAACAAAACAGTTAGGCATGATTTTGCGCAATGCAAACTCCGTCGCGCAGGCTCAATAGGATGTGAACAAAATGCCGTCACTGTAACAAATCGGAAAAGTCTTGGCCGGCGGTTAACCCGGCCATCTGGGACAGTGCAATCAACACGGTGCCAAAGCCAAGCGCACAAAGACCAAACAGCCGGTCACGGGTCATGGCGACGAAGGCGACCAGAACTGCTTATATATGCCAAGGGGCCAGCGCTAGCGCCAGCCCCTTGACCACCAGACCAGCCCAAGGGCCAGCAGGATTATGCTCATGGAGCGGGCGCGACTGGTTCAGCAACCGGATCTGTTTCCGGCTCACCAACCGGAGCTGTCTCCGGGTCAGCAACCGGAGCTGTTTCCGGTTCAGCGACCGGAGCTGTTTCCGGATCAACAACCGGAGCCTTTTCCGACCGCAGATAACTGAAGAACTCGCTGTCCGGCTGCATCACGATAGATGAATTACCACCCTTCAATGCGCGCTCATAGCTGGTCAGCGACCGGGTGAAGGCAAAAAATTCCGGGTCCTTGCCAAAGGCTTCGGCATATACCCGGTTACGTTCGGCGTCTGCTTCACCGCGCACGACTTCTGCCGTTTTGCGCGCCTCGGATGTCAACTCCACCACAGTCCGGTCCGCTGATGCGCGCACGCGCTGTGCGGCCTCGCCGCCCCGGGCGATTTCATCCGCCGCTTCGCGTTCCCGTTCTGCCCGCATCCGTGCAAAGGTGGCCGACAAGTTCTGCTCTGGCAGATCGGTGCGCGTCAGGCGCACGTCGATCACCTCAATCCCCAGATTAACCGACTGGCGCCGCGCAATATCGCGGATCTGGTTCATCAGGCCAGTGCGGTCTTCTGACAGCACGCGGCTGGATGGGACCGAACCCAGAACTTCCTGAATGGCGGGGTTTATGATGCCTTCAAGACGGCGCAAGCCCTGCGCCTCACCGCCCGCGCCGACTGACTCGCGGAAGGCCACAAGATCGACAATCCGCCAGCGGGCGAAGGCATCCACCACCAGACGGCGGTCGTCCAGCATGGTGACTTCAATCGGCGTGGTCGGCAGACCCAGAATACGGTCGTCATAGGTGACAACCTCTTGGATCAGGGGGATTTTGAAGCCAAGGCCGGGATCGGTTTTCACCTGTTTGACTTGACCAAATTGCAGCACAAGTGCGCGTTCGCGTTCATCCACAATGAACACTGAGGACAGAGCCGCGGCCACCACAATCGCTGCGATGGGAAGGATATATGCACTTTTCATCAGTTGGTTGCCCCCTGCGTCGCCGTCGTGCCAGCTCCTTGCGCCGGGGCCATGCGGCCAAGTTCATTCAGCGGCAGGAAGGGCACCACGCCCTGCCCGGACTCGCCCCCCGATACGCCATCAAGAATGACTTTGTTCATGTCGCCCAGCACTTTTTCCATAGTTTCCAGATACAGCCGCTTGCGCGTCACTTCCGGTGCCTTGATGTATTCCTCATAAACCGAAAGGAACCGGCTGGCCTCACCTTCTGCCGCATTCACCGCTTGTGCACGGTAGCCTTCGGCGTCTTCCATCAGCCGTGCGGCCTCGCCCCGCGCCCCCGCCGTCACGCGGTTGGCATAGGCGTCGGCCTCTTTTTCCAGCCGGTCACGTTCCTGCTGGGCGGCCTGCACTTCACGGAAGCTGTCGATCACGTCGCTTGGCGGGGCGGCGCGTTGCAGGTTGACCCTGATCACCCCGATCCCGGCGTTATAGCTGTCAAGCGTGCCTTGCACGGCGGCCTGCATGTCTGTCGCAATCACCCCACGGTCCCGGTTCAGGATCGGTGACAATTCGGACCGGGCGATAATGTCGCGCATGGCAGATTCCGAAACGGCGCGGATGGTGTCAGCAGGATCAGCGAGGTTGAACAGATAAGCTGATGGATCGGTAATGTTCCACACCACCTGAAAGCCGATATCGACGATATTCTGATCGCGCGTCAGCATAAGGCCGCTTTCTTGCGACCCTTCCTGACCCGCGCCAATATCGGTTGTCCGTTCTCCCGTAACCTGCACGATTTCTGCCTTGACCAAAGGCCACGGCGCAAAATTCAGGCCCGGAGTGCCCACGGTCGAAAACTTGCCAAGGAACAGTTCAACCGACCGTTCCTCGGGCTTGACGGTGTAGAACGACATGAAGCCCCACAGAGCCACGGCTGCAAGTGCCCCCAATGCGAGACCCTGCTTGCTGATCAACGGTGCACCCGGTTCACGCCCGCCGCCACCGCCATTGATGTTGCGGCTCCGCCCGCCCATCAGAACGCGCAGCTGTTCCTGGCCCTTTTTCATCAACTCGTCGATTTCCGGCATCTGCGGGCCCTCGCCCGAACGGCGGCCCCCTGCCTTGCGATCATCCGGCTTGCGGTCATCATCGCGCCCGCCTTTTTCCCGATCATCCCCATTAGAGCCGCCACCGCCGCCCCACGGACCCCCGCTTCCCGCCATTGATCAGAACCCTTTTCTTTATATTGTTTTCTGTAAACTGGTCATTGAGGCTGAAAATTCAAGCGCCAACAGACCAATAGCTATCGGTGCCGCGTCGGTTTGCGCATCGTGACCAGTTCTTCGGCCATAGTCGGATGCACTGCAACTGTGCGGTCAAAGTCTTCTTTTGTAGCGCCAATAGTGATGGCGATGGCCGCAAGCTGGATCATTTCCCCCGCATCCGGTGCGACGATATGACAACCCAAAACCTTGCGTGTTGCCGTGCTGACCACCAGTTTCATCAACACCCGGTCCGGGCTGCCGATAAAGGCGGTGCGCATCGGGCGGAAAGAGGCGGCGTAAACCTCAATCTCTTCTTGTGCCTGTGCGGCCTCTTCGGACAGGCCAACGGACCCGAGTTCGGGTTGGGTAAACACCGCTGAGGCGATCAGGTGATGGTCGAATTTGGTGGGCACGCCGCGAAATACGGTGTCGGCAAAGGCATGGCCTTCGCGGATGGCCACCGGGGTCAGGTTGACCCGGTCGGTCACATCGCCCACGGCATAGATTGAGGGCACGGCCGTCTGGCTATACTCATCGACCACGATCTGGCCGTTGCGTCCAAAGCCCACGCCCAAGTCTTCCAGCCCCAAGCCCTTGGAGTTAGGTTTGCGGCCCGTCGCATAGAGCACCGCATCGAATTTCGCCGCGGACCCGTCGGTGGCCACGGCGGTGATGCCGGTCGCAGACTTTTCCAGCCGGATCACATCAGTGCCGCAGCGGATGGCAATGCCCCGCGCCTGCATGGCGGTGGCGACCATCCCTCTGGCCTCATCATCAAAACCGCGCAGGATTTGGGCACCACGGTAATACTGGCTGACCTCGGCCCCCAACCCGTGCAAGATGCAGGCAAATTCTGACGCGATATAGCCGCCGCCGACCACCAGCACACGCTTGGGAAAGGTATCCAGATGGAACACTTCATTCGAGGTGATGGCCAGATCGGCCCCCGGAAGATCAGGCACATAGGGCCAGCCGCCTGTTGCAATCAGGAGATGTTTTGAGGTGAACGTCTGGCCAGTCGCCAGCCGCACTGTATGGGGATCGACCACCACAGCGCGGGTATCGTGGATAATCACGCCCGCGCTTTGCAGGGTCGAACGGTAGGCATTTTCCAGCCGCGTCAGTTCATAGTCTAACTGGTCACGAAAGCGGCGCCAGTCGAAGGATCCGATCTGCGCATCCCAGCCGTAGGCCTGTGCTTCGGCCACCGCCCCAGGAAAGCTGCTGGCAAACACCATCAGCTTTTTGGGCACACAGCCGCGGATCACGCAGGTGCCGCCCATCCGGCTTTCCTCGGCGAGGCCCACTTTTGCCCCCCCTTCCGCAGACGCGATCCGGGCTGCACGCACGCCGCCCGACCCGCCACCGATTACGAACAGATCATAGTCGAAGCCCATCGGGTCAGTCCCCCAGATCGGCGAAGATGTTGTCAGAGGGCGCAAATTCGACCCGGTCATCCTCGGTCTGGCCGGTGTTGATGTCGCGCACCGTGACCCGGCCGTCGCCATGGCCGATCACCACAATATCGCAGATATCAATGAACAGTCCGTTTTCCACCACGCCCGGAATCTGGTTCAGCACCAAGGCCAGTTGGCGCGGGTTGCTGATGCGTTTCAGATGCAGATCGACGATATAATTGGATTCGTCGGTGATCAGTGCACGGTCGCCGTTCATGCGCAGGCTGACCTCGCGCCCCAACACATCAAGGCTGACCAGCGTTTCCTCGATCAGCGCCTTGGTGGTTTGCCAGCCAAAAGGGATCACTTCAACCGGCAAGGGGAACGCCCCAAGCTGCGTCACTTCCTTGGCCGCATCCGCAATCACCACCATCTGGTCACTGGCCGTGGCCACGATCTTTTCTTGCAGCAGCGCAGCCCCGCCCCCCTTGATCAGATTAAGACCGGGGTCAAATTCGTCGGCCCCGTCAATGGTCAGGTCCAGCCATTTCACCTCATCAAGCGTGGCAATCTGGATGCCGACCTGCCGCGCGAGTTGCGCCGTGCGGCTGGAGGTTGGAACCCCAATCACCCGCAGGCCTTCTTCACGCACCCTCTCACCCAGACAGCGCACCATCCACGCGGCTGTAGACCCGGTGCCAAGCCCGACCTTCATGCCATCTTCGACAAATTCCACCGCGCGTTTGGCGGCCACGAATTTTGCCTTGTCGATGGGGGAAAGATCGGCGGGCATGGGCAGTCTCCTTCATTTGCCCTCCGCTTATAGCAAACACCGCAATGGGTGCGAGGGGCAAAAGCGTGCCGGGTCTCAGGCCGCCTCTGCCAATCGGGCCACCACGTGCTGCACCTCGGGCAATGTGACCAACCCGTCAGCATCGCCGTCAAACCCCAGCACCACCCGTGCGCCTTGGGCGCGGCGTTCGTCAAAGGCCACCAACGCCTCTGCTGCGGCAAATGCCATGATTTCGTCCCCCGAGGCTGTGCCATCGGCATCGTCGTCGGCCCGCGCCAGCAGCCCCAGCATCCGCCCGCGTTGCGAGGCAGAAGCCGCCCCTGCCGCGACGCCCATCTCGGCCCCTGTCACTGCCCCGTCACCATCCAGATCGCCCGACAGCAATCGCCGCACCACCGACGCCCGTGCCCCGGCCCGTTCCAAAGCGATGAACCGTTCCACCCCTGCCGCATCAATCCCTTTCGCGCCGCCAAAGCCGAAGATCAGCGTAGCGGCCTCTTCCACAAACCGGTCTGGGTTGGCCTTGATGCGTTTGGCCAACGCCTCGGGCACCGCCTGTGCCTCGGAGGTCAGGGCAAAGAGGCTGGCAAAAATTGCCATGATCACGAACAGGGGCATCCTGATTCTCCATTTGTTCTGTAGGCATCTTGACCGGGGCATGGTTAAGGATGTGTAAATGACCGAAAAGAAGGAGCAATCATGTACACCCTCCATACGCTGCCAGATTCGGCGTCGACAATCATCCGCATGGCACTGGACGAAATGGCCGTGCCCCATACCCTGCGCGCACTGGACCGTGAGGCGGGCGATCTGGACAGCGCTGCCTACCGCGCGATCAGCCCGTTCGGGCTGGTGCCGGTTTTGGAAACCCCCGATGGTGCCATCTTTGAAACGGGCGCGATTTTGCTATGGCTCGCGGATCGACACGCGAAGCTCGCGCCCGCGACTACCAGCCAAGACCGGGCCGCATTCATGGCGCGGTTTATCTTTGTTGCCAACACGTTGCATCCCACGGCAATGACCCTCATCTATCCCGAGCGCCCCGCTGGCGAAGCTGCCGCACCTCAGGTCATCCGCTTTGCCCATGACAGATTGCGCGCGCAACTGGCCTATCTGAACAGCGCAGGCCTTGATCCCACCCCGTCGATCCTGACGATCTATCTGTCTGTCATCCTGCGCTGGATTGCCGTGTTTGCCGCAGACCCTGCATTTGCCATCACACCCGGGGATTTCCCCACTCTTGCGGCCATTGCCCGCAGTCTGGAACAACGCCCCAAAATCGCGGCGGTTGCGGAAAATGAAGGCTTGGGCAGGACGCCATTCACGGCCCCTTAGCGCCTTTGCCCCGGTTAGGGTCGTATTCAGGCTGGCCTGCGGCGGCAACTGGCCCTAGCACTAAGGCACAGCCCATAAGGACGCGCGCCCATGTTTCTTTCGGTTTTTGACATGTTCAAGGTGGGGGTTGGCCCATCGTCGTCTCATACCATGGGGCCGATGGTGGCGGCAGCGCGGTTTCTGGACCTGCTGCGTGGCAGCCCGTTTCAAGCGCAGGGATTGCGCGCGTCTTTGCATGGCAGTCTGGCGTTTACCGGCGTGGGGCACGCGACCGACCGGGCGACGATCCTTGGGCTGGCGGGGTTTGAACCTGCGACCTATGACGCCGAAAAGGCCGAAGCCGCACTGGACCAGATCAAGGCCACCCGCACAATAACGCCGCCCGGCCTTGGCGTGCTGGCGTTCGATCCCGGTAAGGATTTGCTGTTTGACTACGGTCCCGCCTTGCCCGGCCATGCCAACGGCATGATCCTTCGCGCGACGGACCGGCAGGGCGATGTGATCTTGCAAGAAACCTATTATTCCATCGGGGGCGGCTTTGTGCTGACCGAGGCAGAGATGCAGGCCAAGGGCGGGTCAGCCGCCCGCACCCGCGCCGATGTGCCTTATCCGTTTGAGACGGCTGAGGAAATGCTGGCGATGGCCAAGGCCTCTGGCCTGTCAATTTCTGCGATGAAGCGGGCGAATGAGCTACGGTTCCGCTCTGCGCATGACCTGGACACCGGCATCATGCGCGTCTGGCAAGTGATGACCGATTGCATCAGCCGGGGAATGGAGGGCACGGGGATTTTGCCCGGTGGCCTGAAAGTCCGCCGCCGGGCCAAGGGCATCCATGATGCGCTGATGGCCGAACGCGGGCTGAACATGACGCCGCCGCACACCATCAATGACTGGATGAGCCTCTATGCCATGGCGGTGAATGAGGAAAACGCGGCCGGGGGTCAGGTCGTGACGGCACCGACCAACGGGGCGGCGGGTGTGGTGCCTGCGGTGCTGCGCTATTACCTCGACCACGTGCCGGGGGCCAGCATCACCAAGGTGCCTGAATTCATGCTGACCGCCGCGGCAATCGGCGGGCTGGTCAAGCATAATGCCAGCATCAGTGGGGCGGAATGTGGCTGTCAGGCCGAAGTGGGGTCCGCCGCCGCCATGGGCGCGGCAGCCCTTGCGGCGGTGTTGGGCGGCAGCCCCGAACAGGTGGAAAACGCGGCTGAAATTGCACTGGAACATCATCTGGGCATGACCTGCGACCCGGTGCGCGGGCTGGTGCAGGTGCCTTGCATCGAACGCAACGGATTGGGGGCCATCAAGGCGGTGTCGGCGGCCAGTCTGGCGCTGCGTGGTGATGGCATTCATCTGGTCAGTCTGGACGTGTGCATTGAGACAATGCGACAGACCGGGCGCGACATGCATGAAAAGTACAAAGAGACTTCTCTCGGCGGTTTGGCAGTGAATGTGCCCAACTGCTGAGACCTTTTGGCCGAATATGCTTTACACATTCCTAAGGCTGCATAGAGTCTGCGCAATTCACGCCAGACGCGAGCGCGCCCATGCCCCCTATCCTTGGTACTCTGAACCCTGACGTGCTGTTTGGCACTTTGCTTGGCGATAGCGTTGACGGGCTGGGGGCGGATGATCTGATCTACGGCTTTGATGGCAATGACACGCTGAATGGCGGGGTGGGCGACGACATCCTGTATGCAGGATCTGGGGATGACAGCATCTTCGGAGGCGCGGGCGAGGATATGATCTTTGGCCAGTCGGGCGTTGATACGGTGTCCTATGAACTGGCGGCAGCAGCCGTCTGGCTGGACCTGGGCAACTCGGGCCTGTCGGGCGGGGATGCGGCGGGTGATGTGTTCACGTCCATTGAACGCTTCCGGCTGTCAGCCTACGGCGATACATTCTTTGGCACCGGAACTGCGGATTACGCCGAAGGCGACGCGGGCAATGACACCCTGTGGGGGCTTGCGGGCAATGACCAGTTGGTTGGCGGGCTTGGCGAAGATGTGCTGTCGGGCGGGCTTGGCAATGACACGCTGAATGGGGGGGCGGGCAAGGATATCGCGTCCTATGCCGACGCCGTCGATAACATGCGGCTGGACTTGATCAATATGGGCACCTCCTCGGCGGATGCGGCGGGGGATATCTATATCTCAATCGAAGGCTACGCGCTTGGCGTTGGCCATGACGAGGCCCTTGCGACCAACACGGCCACCTTGTTCCGGGGCAATCTGGGCGATGACACGCTGACGGGTGGCACGGGGGCCGACAGTCTGTATGGCGATGCGGGCAGCGATCGTCTCTTTGGTGGTGCGGGAAATGACCTGCTGAGCGCGGGGGATGAGGAAAACCCAGAAACGATCCCCGAGATCAACCCCTATGCCATTGGCGGCGCGCTGTTTGGCGGCACGGGGAACGACAGCTTGCTGGGCAGCAACATCGGCGACAGCCTGAGTGGCGATGCGGGCAATGACAGCCTGACGGGCGAGGCTGCCAACGACACTCTGTCAGGCGGCACTGGCAATGACACGCTGAATGCGGGCGCGGGCAATGACCTTCTGTTTGGTGATGCGGGTGCCGACAGCCTGATCGGCGGGGATGGGTTTGATACCTTGACCTACAGCTTGCCCGTGGTTTTCAACGCGGGCAATGCGACGCTGTCCACCAAAGATGCGCTTGGCGATGTGGCAAGCAGCATTGAGCGGATTGTAATGCAAGGCGCGAACAGCTTTTACGTTGGTGCCACCACCCCCGTGGAGATCGAGTTTCAGGCCAGCGGCGGGCGGATGCGGTCTGGGGTTGGGGCTGAAACCGTGATCGGCGTACTGGGCGACGTTGCGATGGATTACACCACCGCGGCCTCTGCCGTGCGCTTGACCGGGGCGGGGGCGACGATCCTTGGCAGTTTAGCTGCAGCAGGTGATGTCCTGTCGGGCGTATCCAGCATAACCCTTGGCGCGTTTGCCGATATTGTCTCGCTTACCGGCACCCAGACCGGGGTCGCACGCATTTACGGGGCGGGCGGGGACGACAGCTACGCTGCCACCGCGACAACGGCCAGCCTTTATGGCGGTTCTGGCAACGACACGATAACCGGGTCTGTCACAGGCACCAATATGGCGACCCCCCAGATCCTTGCTGGCGATACGGGCAATGACCGGATAAAGGTGTCGCTTGCCGGCGCGCCTGCTACCTTTGGCGTCCGCCTTGATGGAGGCGACGGCAGTGACACACTGACGGCCATGGGCGGCACTGACACAGCGCCCGAGGTGTTGGCAGCGACCTTGCTGGTCTATGGCGGGTCAAGCTCTGACCGGGTGACGCTTTATGCCAGCAACATCAGTGCCTACGGAGGGACGGGAAATGATGTAATGACCGTCACCGGCGCAGAGACCCTGCTGCCCGGGGTCGCGATTTCAGTGGCGGGCGATGACGGGAATGATCGCCTTACGCTCAGGTCCACTTATGGTCAGGTCTCTGGCGGCTCAGGCAATGATGTCCTGATGGGCGTCAACACCGCCGATCTGGCGCAGATATCGCTGTTTGGCGGCATTGGGAACGACAGTGTGACCAGCACGGGGTCTGCCGTTCTGATGGGGGGCGATGGCAATGACACGTTGATGGCCACGGGCTGGACCCTGACTGCAGAGGGCGGCAACGGCGATGATCGGGTGACGGTGCAGGCGCAGGTTGCCGAGGCTTGGGTGATCCACCTTCGCGGCGGGGTCGGGAATGATGTGCTGACTTTGACCGCCAGCTTGGACACCCCAGACAGTCTGCTGCGCCCGTCGGTGGCAGAGCTTGACGGTGGCAGCGGCAATGACGTGCTGAACGGGACCGCCCCCATCACCAGTGGCGGCAACCTGCTGTTCAGCGAAGTGTTTGTCTTTGACACAAACTGGGGCATGGACAGCATCACCGGGTTTGACGATGGCACCGACCTGATCCGCATCAGCGGCGGGGTGGCGTTTGGCGATCTTGCGATCGCGGCTCTTGGCGGCGGCAGTCTGATCAGCTTTGGTGGCAACAGTATAGACGTGGCAGGCATCGCCGCCGCCAGCCTGACGGCGGCGGATTTCCTGTTTCTGTGACGCCTGCCCTGCGACACAAACCAAGCCGCGATGCCGCTTTTCGGCGGGACGCCCTGTGCGGTCACAGATAGGCACGACGCATGAGTAAAGATCGTATCCTTCCCGGCATGGGCTTGATGCTGGCGTTTTGTGTGCTGGCGCCGATGCTGGATGTGTCATCGAAACTGGCGGCGCAAGCGGGCAGTCCGGTGGGGCAGATCACCACGGCGCGGTTTTTGGTGCAAGGCACCCTGATGTTGCCTGTTCTGCTGCTGATGCGGGTGGATTGGCGGCTGTCCCCGCGCGCACTGCTGCTGATCGCGCTGCGGGCGGGGTTTCTGATCCTGTCCACCTTCAGCTTTGTGTCGGGGCTGGTGGTGATGCCGGTAGCGGACGCCTTGGCGATTGCCTTTGTCGAACCCTTCATCCTGTTGATCATGGGCCACCTGATCTTTGGCGATGAGGTCGGCCCCCGCCGCATCGCAGCCTCGGTCGTCGGGTTTTGTGGCGCGTTGCTGGTGATCCAGCCGTCACTGGCGGCCTTCGGGTTGGTAGCCCTGTGGCCGCTTGGCACCGCGTTCTTCTTTGCGGCCTACATGCTTGTCACCCGCGCGATTGCTGCCAACGCGCACCCGGTTGCGATGCAGTTTCACACCTCATGGACCGGGCTTGTGATGTGCCTGCCGGTGATGTGGGCGTTCGACGGGACTGGCATCGGGCCATTGGACCCGGTGATGCCGCAGGGGCTGATCTGGCTGTGGCTGGCGGGGGTGGGGTTCTGGGCGGCGCTGTCGCATATCTGCATGACCTATGCGCTGAAATTTGCGCCCTCTGCCACGCTGGCGCCGCTGCATTATCTGGAGATTGTGGCGGCCGTCGCCCTTGGCTATGCAGTCTTCGGCGATTTCCCCAACGCGCTGACCTGGGCCGGGATTGCAGTGATCGTGGGGTCGGGGCTTTACATCATCTACCGCGAACGCCTTACAGCGCGGGCAAGGGCCATGGCGGCCTAAGCCCCGTCACCGCGGTAATGGCCGCATCCACCCGCGCGCGAGGCAGGATCACCAACATGCCGGGCGTGTCAAAGCGCAGGGTCACCTCGCGCGCCACCGCACGGTTAGAGGTGCCAATCATCCCGTCTGGCGCAAACCGGATGCCCTGCAACGGCCATTCCAGCCCCTGACTGGAGCCCGTCACCGGCGCCATCGGGAACAGCGACACCCGGTCGCCCACGCGAAGGCGCAGACGCAGTTCCGGCGGGGCGGCGAACACCACATCCTGCGGGCCGATCACCACACAAGCCGTCCCCACATGTCGCACAAGCGCATTGAACACCGCCAACCCATGATCCAGCCGTGCCCCGGTAAACCCTAGACCCAGCACGAAGGGAGCAGACACCGACCGCAACGCCTTGTCAAAATCGGTGGTCTCCTGTTCGGCCATCAGATGCACCGCACCATCCGCCATCACGCCCCGCGCAGCGTCTGAGATGCTATCCATATCACCGATCACCGCCTGTGGCTGCTGCCCCCGCGCCAAGGCGCGGTCGGCCCCACCATCGGCGGCCACCAGCATAGGCGCGCGGCGCAGCGCCGTTGCCAGATCGCGCCCCGACACAGGACCGCCGCCGACCAGCGTGATACCGCAGCAGGATTGGACAATCGGTTGATTCATGCGGATACTGTTCCCAATTAAGGCAAAGGCTTCGGTTCGAGGACACAAACAATCCTTCAAATCACCCCCGTCTGTCCACGGATTCGAACAAAGCGCGGGTAATCTAGGGACACCAGAATTGCGAGAGGCACGCATCCGATGATCGGGGCTAGCAAAATCCTTACGGTATCCTATGGCACCTTCAGCTGCACGCTGGAAGGCTTTGACGAACCGTTCAATACCATGAAGGCGATTGCGGAATATTTCCGGGATCTTGCCGCCGAAGACCGCTATTTCGGTGCCGAACCGCCAACCCCTGATGCAGCCATGCTGCACCGGATTGCCGAACGCGAGATACAGCGCAGGGTCGAGGCCAAGATAGATGCCAACGGCGTGGTGCTGCGGGCAGGCGATGTGGACACATCAGTACCGCAAACCGCCCGGTCCGGCCCACAGATGCCTGAAATGTTGGCCCCCGCAGTCATGGCCCCCGCAGTCATGGCCCCCGCAATCACGGCCCCTGCTGTCGTGGTGCCGGAAACTCTTGCCGCGCACATCAATGCTGCAGACGCTCCGGTTGCAGATACAGCCTTTGCCGAGGTCGGACCGCAGAATGTGGCCCCGGCCGATACCCTCGGCGCGTTTCCCGATGCGGCATCTGAGGTTGCGGTGGACGCAACGGGTGACGAACCCGCTGCACCTTCGCTGTCCGCCACCATTCCCGAAGGCGTCGCGGCAAAGCTGGCGCGTATCCGCCAGTCGGTTGCGGCCCAGACACCTGTTGTGCCTGCCACTGTGGTCGCAATTGCAGCCGAGGATGAATATTCCGAAGACGAACATGCCGCCCTAGCGTTTGCTCCGGCCTCCGACTTCTCTGTGTCTGATTTTGCCGCTGAAGACTTTGGCGATGCAGAGCTGGCGAATGATATCGCAGAACAGGCGTCCGAACCGACAGCTTTTGTGCATGAGGATACTGGGGGAGATGTCGAGCCAAACGATGCGACCTTGCCCGAACCCGACGCGGAAGTGCCAGAGCAGGCAGAGGTCTATGCCGCTGATCCGGCAGATGCAGACGGGGGGACTTACGAAGAAATTTTCGTACAGATAGTCACGGTAGAAACCGCATTCATCCAATACGCAGATGCTAATGCTGATGCGGAGGCGGAGGCGGAGGCGGATGCAGACGATACCCCGTCAACGCCGGTTCTACTGGAATCTGTGCCTTCCGAAGATATGGTTGCCGCCACGGCATCGGACGACGACATCCTTGGCACACTTGCGATGCCTTTGGCAGACCAGCCTGACAATGACGACACACAGGCTGCTGAACCTATGTCCGCTGCGCACAACGACGACGAGGCAATGCTGGGGGCTTTGGCGGCTTCGTTGTCGGGTGACACTGACGGTGACCAAGATATCACGCCCGATCCTGACACGATCCCGGCTGCGCCCGATGCTGTGTCGGACGATCTGTCTGCCCTGATTTCGACCCTCTCGGGCGATACCGCGCAGGACGATCTTTATGACGACGCGCAAGATGCCGGACCGATTTATGACCCTGCAGACTTTGATGCCGACCTGACGTCCAAGGCCGCTGACGCGGATACCGTTGAAACCTTGGTTGCCGAAACACCCGACGTAAATGGTTTTGCCGCCGATCTGTTCGCGGACGACCCCGAAGTCGACCTGTCAGAAGATACGTTCTTTGTCGCCCCCGCGCCCGATGGGGAATTGGTTGAAGCCGCCTCCGTTGCGACGCAGAGACCAACTGCAGACCTGCACCCCGCCCCCCCAGTTGCCGACAAGGCACAGCGCGCCCGGGCACGGGTGATCAAGATCCGTCGTGCTGATGCCCCGATCACATCTGCTGCGCCCGTCCCGCAAACTGCCGATCTGTCGCCCGAGGCAGAAGCCGCATTGCAGGCCGAACTCGGGCTGCTGGCCTTGGATGCGGCCAGCGACCTGACCGCACCAGACCCCCAACCCGGCCCCGACGCGGCCCGCATGATGGACGCCGCAGCAGAAGACGCCGCCGTCGCCCGCCTTCTGCGTCAGGCCGATACTGAAATGGCCGTCGATGAAAACCGTCGCCGCCTGTCGGCGATCGCGCATCTGAAAGCTGCCGTTGCAGCGACCGTTGCTGACCGCAAGGTCGGTGCCCCCAGTGGCCCGTCCGAAGAACAGCGCATTGACCCCTACCGCGAAGATCTGGCCCGTGCCGTGCGCCCGCAACGCAGACGCAACGAACAGCCACGCGCCGCCCAAGAGCGCCCGGCAGGAGATCGTCCTGCACCCTTGATACTGGTGTCAGAGCAGCGCATTGACCGCGCGCCAGTCCCGGTTGCGGCCCCTGCTGCCGCCAGTCTTGTGATCCGCCCCCGCCGGATCAGCAACAACGCAACGCCCGCTCAGACCGAAATGCGCACCGTTTCGGCACAACGCCCGGTTCCGCTGGACCTTGACGAGGAAGAAGACGACGACACCGGCAACATCTTTGCCGATGCCAAGGGGTTCGCAGAATTTGCCGAACGGATGGGGGCCACCCACCTGCCCGACCTGATGGAAGCTGCTGCCGCCTATGTGGCCTGCGTCGAAAAGCGCGAACATTTCAGCCGACCACAACTGATGCGCCGTATCGGCGCTTTGGGCGCGCCGGGGGAACTCAGCCGCGAGGATGGGTTGATCAGCTTTGGCACGCTGCTGCGCACTGGCCGCTTTGCCAAGGTGCGGCGCGGCCAATACGCGCTGTCCGAAGACAGCGATTATCTGGCAGAGGCCAAACGCATCGCGAAGTAAAGGGCTGTGAGGAAACGAAAAAGGCGGAAGGGTATCCCCCTTCCGCCCTTTTCAGTTTTCGGACAAATCGGCAGGGGCGTCCGGGTCAGGCTGCCCCACGCCCTTGAACACAAACTTGAACGGCATCATCCAGATGAACCCAAGGCCCAGATAGATCAGCAGTTCCGCCCAGATCGGCGGGCGGTCCAACAGCGCCACAATCGTGACTGCCGCCACGATATAGACCGGCAGCCCGATCAGCAAAATCACCAGCGCCAGCCTGCGGCGGGCCTTGTAGCTTAGCGCCATTCCAAACCTCAGTCGGCAAACGGATCGGTCACAAGGATCGTGTCGTCCCGCTCGGGAGAGGTCGAAAGTAGCGCGACGGGGCACTGTATCAACTCCTCGATGCGCCGCACATACTTGATCGCCGCCCCCGGAAGGTCCGCCCAGGACCGCGCCCCGGCGGTATTGTCGGACCAGCCCTCCATCTCCTCATAGATGGGTGTGCATCGCGCCTGTTGGTCGGCAGCGGTGGGCAAGTAGTCCAGTCTTGTGCCGTCCAGATCGTAGCCGACACAGATTTTCAGGACCGAAAATCCGTCCAGGACATCCAGCTTGGTCAGCGCAATCCCGTTGACGCCACTGGTTGCACAGGTCTGTCGCACCAGCACCGCATCAAACCACCCACAGCGGCGCTTGCGACCGGTGACGGTGCCAAACTCATGCCCCCGCTCGCCCAACCGCTCACCATCCGAATCCTTCAACTCGGCCGGAAACGGCCCTTCGCCAACGCGCGTGGTGTAGGCCTTTACAATTCCCAGCACGAAATCAATCGCCCCAGGACCAAGGCCAGTGCCCGTGGCCGCCTGCCCCGCGATGACGTTGGAACTGGTCACAAACGGATAGGTGCCAAAGTCGATGTCCAAAAGTGCGCCCTGCGCCCCTTCGAACAAGATGCGCTTTCCCGCCCGGCGCGCGTCATTCAGCACTTTCCACACTGGCTTGGCATAGGGCAGCACCTGCGGCGCAATCGCGCGCAGCGCGTTCAGCAGGGCCGCGCGGTCAATAGGTTCGATCCCCAGACCCCGCCGCAGCGCGTCGTGGTGGCCCATCAAACGGTCCCCCCGGGTTTCCAGCGTGGTCTCATCCGCAAGATCCGCCACGCGAATGGCACGGCGGCCCACCTTATCTTCATAGGCAGGCCCGATGCCCCGCCCGGTGGTGCCGATCTTGGCCACCCCGGTCTGGCCCTCACGCGCCCGGTCCAGCTCACCATGGATCGGCAGGATCAGCGGCGCGTTCTCGGCGATCATCAGGTTTTCAGGGCTGATCTCGACGCCTTGGCCGCGCAGCTTTTCGATCTCCATGATCAGGTGCCACGGGTCCAGCACCACACCATTGCCGATAACCGACAGCTTGCCACCGCGCACGATACCCGACGGCAGCAGCGACAGCTTGTACACCTTGCCATCAATGACCAGCGTGTGGCCCGCATTATGGCCGCCCTGAAAGCGCGCGATCACATCGGCGCGCTCGGACAACCAGTCCACGATCTTCCCTTTCCCCTCGTCCCCCCACTGGGCTCCGACGACAACAACATTGGCCATGACATACCTTTGTGATTTGGAAAAACCGACTGTGCTATAGCGGGCGAGGCCTCCCGGCGAAACAGCTATTTTGCAGGTCTTGCGGCGGGGCGGTCATTCATGGCACCGATGGGTGGACAGGCAAAGGGGCAAACCATGGGAATTCTGCTGCGTTGGTTCGGGGCATTCGTGCTGCTGGCGGCCACATTCAACCCGACGCCATGGAATTACGTCACATGGGTGCAGGCCAATTGGGCAACGCAAATGCCGCTGGCCGTGTTTCTGGGATTGCTCCTGCTGGTCGGATTCATCGTCTACACCGTGGCCACCATGCGCTCGATCGGTCTGATCGGAGTGATCCTGATCGCGGCGATTTTTGGCGCGGGGTTGTGGGTGCTGATCGACTGGGGCGTGATCAGCATGACCAATTCCGACCTGAACACATGGCTCGCCTTGGTTGCGATGTCGCTGGTGCTTGGCATAGGCCTGTCTTGGTCCAGCCTGCGCCAACGCCTGTCGGGCCAGGCCACGGTGGATGAGGTGGACCACTGATGTTTCTCTACATCACCCTCGGCACCAATGACCTCGCCCGCGCCATCAGGTTTTATGATCCTGTCTTGGCTGCTCTTGGCCTTGACCGCCGCACGACCGAGCCCGATGAAGCAGGCTACGCCGCACCGGATGACCCCCGCTGCAGCCTCTGGGTCACCAAACCCTATGACGGCCAGCCCGCCAGCATCGGCAACGGCTCGATGCCCGCCTTCACCGCAGTCACCCGTGCCGCAGTTGATGCGTTCCACGCCGCAGCCCTGATCCATGGAGGCACCGACGAAGGTGCGCCCGGCCTGCGTCCGCATGGCCCGTCCTTTTATGCAGCCTACGTCCGCGATCCAGATGGCAACAAGCTCAGCGCGGTGTGCGAAACCTGACAATCGCCCCCCGGCCTCTTCAGATTCGCGCTTTTCAAAACACGCCTCCCGCAGGGTCAGCCGCCCTCCACCAATCCCGCCCCTTGGCACCCTTCCGTGGCAACGCCGCCAAGCGGGGGCTCGATGCCCCCCGAGGCGGCCCCCTCTCCCAGTCTCAGCCGAACAGCGAAGGGCTTGCGCCCCTGCCGCCCACAGCCTAGATAGGCGCGTCATTGCCCGGAAAGACCCCAATGGAAAACGTCATCCTCACCATCCACCTGATCCTTGCCCTGCTGTTGATCGGGGTCGTGTTGCTGCAACGCTCCGAAGGTGGTGGTCTTGGCATGGGCGGCGGCGGCGGCGGCGGCGGTGCGATCTCGGCACGCGGCGCTGCGACCGCGATGACCAAGCTGACATGGATCTTTGCCATTGGTTTCATCATTACCTCGATCACCTTGACGGTGCTGGCAGCCAAGGACGCAGCATCGGGCTCGGTCGTCGATCAGATCGGCGGCACCACCGCCCCGGCTGACGTGCCTGCAACCCCTTCGCCGCTTGGGTCTGACCTGCTGCCCCCGGCCCCTGCCGACGCGCCCGCGACCCCGCCCCGTGTGGATGCAGCGCCCGTCGATGCAGCCCCGGCGAATGCAGCGCCTGCGGATGCAGCGCCCGTGGATGCAGCCCCGGTGGATGCAGCGCCTGCGGATGCGGCCCCGGCAGATGCAGCACCCGTGGATGCAGCGCCCGTGGATGCAGCCCCGGCGAATGCAGCGCCCGCGGATGCGGCGCCTGCTGGCATCGAAGCGCCCGCAGATACCACGGCCCCTGCGACAGGCACAACCGCACCGGTCACCCCCCCTGCCGCCCCAAACAACTAGGCCAGCCACAATCCTTTGACTCCAGACGGGACGGATCGACAGCATCTAGCGGTGCTGTTGCGCAAGCGGCTTGGCTGCGTTATATCCCAAATCCCGTGATGCAGTGATTCCACAGATGCGAATCGCCGCCCCTTAACCAGCACGGGAGCCACAATGGCGCGCTACATATTCATCACCGGCGGCGTCGTTTCCTCGCTTGGCAAGGGCCTCGCTTCCGCGGCCTTAGGGGCCTTGTTGCAGGCCCGGGGCTATACTGTGCGGCTGCGCAAGCTGGATCCCTACCTCAACGTCGATCCCGGCACGATGTCACCGTTTGAACATGGCGAAGTGTTCGTGACCGACGATGGCGCGGAAACCGATCTTGATCTGGGCCACTACGAGCGGTTCACCGGCGTATCGGCCCGGCAGACGGATAGTGTCTCCTCCGGCCGCATCTATTCCAACGTGCTAGAGAAAGAACGGCGCGGCGATTACTTGGGCAAGACCATCCAGGTGATTCCGCACGTCACCAATGAGATCAAGGATTTCCTAAAGATCGGCGATGATGAGGTCGATTTCATGTTGTGTGAAATTGGTGGCACGGTCGGTGACATCGAAGGCCTGCCGTTCTTTGAGGCCATCCGCCAGTTCGGCCAGGATCGCCCGCGCGGCCAGTGCATCTTCATGCACCTGACCCTGCTGCCCTACCTTGCGGCATCGGGAGAGTTGAAAACCAAACCCACCCAACATTCGGTCAAGGAATTGCGGTCCATCGGCCTGCAGCCTGATGTGCTGGTCTGCCGGTCGGAACATCCGATCCCGGATAAGGAAATCGCCAAGATCGCGCTGTTCTGCAACGTACGCCCCGAGGCCGTCATCCCCGCCTATGACCTGAAATCCATCTACGAGGCCCCGCTCGCCTATCATCGTGCCGGCCTTGATCAGGCGGTGCTCGACGCGTTCGGAATCTCGCCCGCGCCCAGGCCGAACCTCGGGCGCTGGACCGATGTGATGGACCGGTTGAACAACGCCGAAGGCACTGTGCGGGTCGCAATCGTTGGCAAATATACTCAGCTTGAGGATGCCTATAAATCGATAGCCGAAGCGCTGACCCATGGTGGCATGGCCAACCGCACCCGGGTGAAGGCCGAATGGATCGACGCCGAAATCTTTGAACGCGAAGACCCCGCACCCTATCTTGAACCCTTCGACGCCATCCTCGTGCCCGGTGGTTTTGGCGAACGCGGCACCGAAGGCAAGATCAAGGCCGCGCAATTCGCCCGTGAAAAGCGCATCCCCTATCTCGGGATTTGTCTGGGCATGCAAATGGCGGTGATCGAGGCCGCGCGCAATCTGGCGGGCCTTGCCAATGCAGGGTCCGAAGAATTTGACCATGAATCCGGGGCCAAACGCTTTACCCCCGTGGTCTATCATCTGAAGGAATGGGTGCGGGGCAACCACGTCGTGGCCCGCAAACTGGGCGATGACAAAGGCGGCACCATTCGCCTTGGGGCCTATTCCGCCACGCTGGCTGCCGGGTCGCGCGTTGCGGGGGTTTATGGCACCACGACCATCGAAGAACGCCACCGCCACCGCTATGAGGTGGATATTCAATACCGCGACCAGTTGGAAAGCTGCGGGCTGATCTTTTCTGGCATGTCCCCCGATGGCCGCCTGCCCGAGATTGTCGAGGTCAAGGACCACCCATGGTTCATCGGCGTGCAATTCCACCCGGAATTGAAGTCCAAACCCTTCGCCCCCCACCCCCTGTTCGCCGATTTCGTGCGCGCAGCGATCGAGGGCGCAAGACTGGTGTAGAGCGAGCGTGACCCGCCCTACATCCGAAACCCCTCTGGCACCGTATCCCGCCCGTGTAGCACCAGATCGGCCATCACCTCGGCCACCTTCGGGGCCATGCCGAAGCCGATCTTGAAGCCGCCGTTGGCCACGAATTCCCCCGCTCTCCCCGGCCATGGCCCCAGCAGTGGCGCGCGGGATTTGGCACGGGGGCGGATGCCGGACCAGCGGGCGACAACCTCGGCCCCGGCCAGCACAGGCAACGCCGCAACCGCCCGGGCGTGCAGCGCGTCAAGCTGGCCGTCCACGCCATCGTATTCCCACGCAGACTCAGACGTGGACCCGATTGCCACCGTACCATCCGCGTGGGGCACGATGTGCAACCCGTCTACGAACAGTTGCGGGGAGTCGCGCGCCTCATGTCGCAAGGCCAATGCCTGCCCCTTGACCCCCGCCCCCATATCGCGCCCAAGGTCGGCTGAAAGTGCCCGCAGCCCCGCAACCCCGGTCGCATGGATCACCA
>JANNNF010000201.1:0-6446 GCA_031398405.1 Rhodobacterales bacterium
CACGCTGCTGAAGTCAAACTCCACCTCGCGTTCCACCCGAGCACCTGACGGAATCCCCCCGGCCGTCGGAACCCCCTGCACCACGCGCGCACCCTCGCCTTCCGCCGAGACACCGCCCGCAATGATCGTGCCTTGTGCCACCGCATAGATCTGGCCATCAGCCCCGTTCAACGGCGTCATGATCAGCGTACCGCCCAGCAGACTTTTCGCATCACCAATCGCCGAGACCGTCACATCGATTCGCCCGCCCGCCCGCGCAAAGGGCGGCAGGGCGGCAGTTACGAACACGGCGGCGACGTTTTTGGGGCGGTACTCTTCGCCCGCCACATTGACCCCCAGCCGTTCGAGCAGGTTTGACATGATTTCTTCCGTGAAGGGCGCGTTGCGGATGCCGTCTCCGGTTCCGTTCAGGCCAACGACCAGTCCGTAACCGACCAGATCGTTGCCGCGCACACCGTCAAACTCTACCAGATCCTTGATGCGGATCGGTTCGGCCACCACTGGCAAAGCAATGGCGCACAGCAGCACGGCAAGGCGCAGTTTCACAGGCAGACGCATCAGATGTAATCCACAAGGCTAAGGCGCGAGAGGCGCGCGGTGATGGTGTAAAGCGACTGCAACTGCGTCTCAGCAGCCTCCAGCCGGGCGGCGGCCTCATAGGGGTCGGCAGCCACCACGCCCAGACGCGCAATTTGCAGCGCTGAGGTTTCGGCTGCATTGCGGGTGCTGGCCTGTTCAATCCGCGCCTCGACTGACCCAAGGCGGGCGGCAACCATGATACGGTCAGAGGCCGAGGCGATCAGCGCCCCCCCGGCTCGCTGCGCCAGATCAGCTCGGGCATTGGGTTGGCCCGGCAGTGCGCCGCGGTCTAACAGCGCGCCCATCACAAGGCCTGCCAAGGTGCTGCGCAAGCCCGGGTCGGTCGCAGTGATATCCAGCGTGGCAGTCTCATCCGGGGCAATCGTTTTTGCAGAACGGGCGGGGCCACCTTGGTAGAGGGCCGCGAACCCGGCAGGGTCGGCAAACCACGCCGTCACCGCCGCCTCGACATCCGCACCGGACACGGCACCGGTGGTCGCCGTTTCGACGGCAATCAGCAGCGTATCGGCATCGGGCAATGGTGTGCGGTCAGTCTGCGTGCCCGAAAATATGGCGCGGTCCGCAAGCCGCGTATTCAGTGCCGACAACGCCGAGCCAAGCCGTTGCCGCGCATCCGCACCCGCTGCATCAACCTGCGCCGGTTGCGCAGCGGCAGCGGCTGTCAGCAAACCAGAGGCAAGCCCGGTCGCCAGCCCCGAAATCGTGCCAAGCGCGGTTTGCATTACGCCCGCCATCATGCCTGCCTCGGTCGTGGCCCCGCGGTAAGCCCCAAGCCGGGCCAGCGAGGCATCCATTGCGGCAAGAGCCGAAAAGTCACCCCGCACGGCCCGGCCAATATCGGCCACCTTGCCGGTCGTCAGCTCATTCGCTGCGGCCTGCATGTCGGCTTTCAGCGCGGTGTTCTGGCGGCGCAGCATCGTCGACTGGGCCATATCACCCAAGGAAATCATTGTCATAGCTACATCCCCAGCAGGGTTTTGATCATCTCATCCACCGATTGGATGACCTTTGCATTGGCCGCATAGCTTTGCTCGACCACGAGCAGGGTTTGCAGTTCCTGATCGGTATCGACGCCACCTTGCAGCTCCATTTCTTTCAACGCGGTAAAGCGCGCCTGCGAAAAGCTGACCTCACTGTCCGCCGATATGCGCTGCGCCGACACGCCTGACAGCATATCGCTGGCAAGTGCCGCGAAACTGCGGTTGCCCGCCATGAACCCACCAGAGGCCGCAGGGCGCGCTGCCCCCAAAGCCCCGCCCAGCCGGGTCAGCAGCGCAGACTGGCCCACGGGACCGGGGGCCGTGGCCCCAAGGCCATCGCGCAACCTCCACAGCGCACCACCCTGATTTGGGTCGGCAGAGGCGTTCAGGGTCAGACGACCCGCGAGACCGGATTCGTTCACTGTCACAAAGGCTTGCCCATCATCGGTGAACAAACCGGCATCGCCGGGGGGCACGGTTGCATCCACCGCAGGGTCAGCAAAACGGCTGACCAGATCGCGCGCTACGGCATCCAGCCGGGTCTGCGCCTGCACGGCCAGATCGTCGCGCACGGCAAACTGCGCGGCCAGACTGCCGCCGGCGACTGAACTGCCGTTGCCCGTCATCGCCAACGGGCGGCCATTCAGCATCAGCCCGGAAAGACCACCGCTTTGGACCGTCATCTGCGGCACAATTACCCCCGCCGGGGCGAATTCCAGCACCGAGGGCTTGCCTTCCAACAGCACGGCACCGCCCGCCGCATAGAGTGCGATCTGCCCATCACCGCGCGAAACCTCGCGCAGCGGCACCATGGCGGCAATGGAATCAACGATCTGCTGGCGCTGATCCAGCAACGAGGACGCATCGCGCCCCGATCCGCTGTACGCGCGGATTGTGCTGTTCAGATCGGCGACCTGCACCAGCGCCGCGTTCAGTGTATCAACCTGGGTGGCGATGTTACGGTCAGCGTTCGACCGTGCCGACTGGATTTGCGTGGTCGCATCCGCCAGCGCGACAGTCACACCGCGCACCGCATCTGCCACGGCCAAAAGTCGGGCTTCCGTTTCCGGGCGACTGGCCGCCGCAATCAAGGCTGCATCCAGCACGCCGATCCGTCCCCCCAAAGACCCTTCGGATTCGGGCGTGCCAATCGCCTGTTCCAACTGGTGAAGAAAGGCGGCCCGCACATCGCGTTCACCCACCCCAGCCTCGGCCAGGCGACGGTCGTTGATCAGCACCTGATCAACCCGGCGGTTGATGGCAATGACTGAAACCCCTAGTCCCGACCCGCCAATAGACCGGGCCTGAAGCGAGATTTCTCGACGCCCATAGCCGGGCGTCTGCGCATTGGCGACGTTTGACGACACAACTTCTGCCGCGCGCGACGCAGCGGTCAACCCTGACAGGGCCGATCCAAGGGCGGATGCAATGCTCATGATCCGCCCCCTTAGCGTTTGATGTTGGTGGTTTCTTGCAGCATTTCATCCACCGTCTGAATGACTTTGGCGTTGGAGGAATAGGCCCGCTGGGTCTGAATCAACTGGGTCAGCTCATGCGCCACATCGGTCGCAGACTCTTCGCGTGAATAGCCTGCGACCGATCCAGCGGGGCCTTCGCCTGCATCCCACAGATATGGCGGGCCGCTGGCGGGCGATAACTGATACGACTGATCATTCAGCGCAATCAGACCGTTGGGGTTAGGTACATCCACCACCGGTATTTGATAGATGCGCCGGGTAAAGCCTTGATCATAAATCGCATACATATCGCCTTTCTGATCAACCTCCACCGAGGCCGTTGTAGCAACGGTGGATCCGTTCTTGGAAATAGACACCGGGGCAAAGTTGCTGGACAGTTGGGTCATTCCTTCGGCGTCACCAATGCCGCCGATATCCACGTCAATATTGCCGCCGCCCACGGCAACAGCCAGTTTGCCGGTAACAGGATCATACGCTCCGCCCGATACAGCTGTGACCGAGGCAAGCTTGCCACCTGTCGCCTGGCTGTTGTCAAACGTCAGGGTGTATTCCCCGACCGTTGCCCCAGCCGAGGCTGAATCGGAGATCGTCATGGTCCACTCATTGGACGAACCCGCTGCAGGCACCGTGGGCGTGAAAGTGAATTTCAGCGATTCTGTCCCGCCAAGATTGCCGAAATATTCAACCGCCAGATCAATTGGGTCGCCGGACGCGCCAGAGGCTGACTGCGCAGAGGGCAGATTGACCCCCAGGCTCATCAGGGTGGTGGGATTGCCGACATACTGGTTTCGATTGATGCGCACGGGTTCAAGCCCCGACATGGTATCGCGCGGAAACGTCCCGATGGTGCCATCGGCTGCGGCAGGCCACCCCATCAACACCTGACCCGAATCTGTGCGTAAAATACCCTCAGCATCCGGGCGGAACGACCCGGTTGTGGTCAAAGAGATCGGATAGCTGCCGCCGTTTGTCTGCGCCGCATCCAGACTTGTCACCGCCAAAAAGCCGCGTCCGTCAACCGCAAGGTCGGTCGCGTTGGATGTGGCGATCAGTGACCCACGTTCGTCTATCAACCGCATCGCAGAGGTGCGCACCCCGCCCGCAGCGTAACCCGCAGCAGAGCTGCCATTCGCCACGACGGAATGAAAATCTGACTCGGCGCGTTTGTAGCCATAGGTCGAGGAGTTTGCGATGTTGTCGGAAATTGTGGCAAGCCGGGTAGCATAGGCGTTAAGCCCAGCCACCCCGGCGTTGAGCGCGGAGGAAATTGTCATGCAAGAGCGCCTTTCTGATGCTTCGACCTTTGATTGGCCTAAGCTGCGCGCTGCGGCTTAATTTCACCCTAACGAATAAAATCTGAATGATTTCCCGCGCGCTATCTGTTGGTGCGTAGCAAGATCACCTCTATCCGGTTATTGCGCATGGCTTGTGCGTCGGGCGTCACGGGTTTGCGGTCGGCATAGCCACTGATGCGCTGCGTGCGGTCCGCCCCCAAGCCGGCCGCCACTATCAACCCGCGCATCGATTGTGCCCGCGCCGTGGACAAATCCCACACCGGATTGTCGATCAGCGTGATGGGAAATGACTGAACATGACCGTTTATCGCGATCTCATTACTGGCAAGGGCCAGAACTTCGGCAAGCAGGGCGGCAATCTGGATGGTCACGGGGGAAGGGTCCGCAGTGGAGCCTTGAAACAGCGGGGCCCCCTTGATGTCAAAAATTTCTATCACCAGCCCTTCGTCAGTGACGCGCGTCACCACATGGCGCAGCGCCTGTTCCATTGTGTTGCTTTCGCCCCCTTTGGCGACCAGCTTTTTCTCCATCTCGGTCAGTTCGGAATCCACATCCTTGGCGCCCTGCTCACCCACAGCACCACGCGCTTTGTCGGATTCGGTCGGATGCACAGAGTCTGCCCCAGTGCCGTTTCGGGCCAGAGCTTCTTCGGTAAACACTGAATCGCCGCCAAACGACCCGTCACCGCCGCCGGACACCCGGTTCACGGCTATGGTCGGACTGAAGTAATCCGAGATCCCCTTGCGCTGTTTTTCCGTTGTCGCGTTCAACAGCCACATCAACAAAAAGAACGCCATCATGGCGGTCACAAAATCAGCGTAGGCAACCTTCCACGCACCCCCGTGGTGGCCGCCGCCCTGAATGACCTTCTTTCGTTTGATGATGACTGGCGCGACATTTGATTGTCCTGCCATTCACACACCCATATGTCTCACCCAATGCCAAACTTATACCGACGCGGTGAACATGGGCTTAACCCCTGACATTTTAAGGAAAGTCCTTAATTCGGACACATCCTTGCCCGTCATCCTCAAAGCAGATTGCGCGGTCACGTTCGGCCAGACGGTGAGCCCCGAACAACAGCGTGCCTACGATAAGACGCGTGCGACGCTGATCGTCGGCCAGTTCAATCTGGGTGGCCGCCCCCGCGTTGCGCCGGGCTTTCCAATTATTCAGCGAGCGCGGGCAAAGCCAAGGCCAGCATCGGGCCGGTCGGTGCTGACCAGCAGGACAGAGGTTTCGGCCATCACAAAATCCGCTTCCATATCCCCCGTAGGCACGGCATCGGCAATCACCGCGTTGGTCACACGGATCAGGGCCTCGGCGGCCACTTCCTCCCATATCAGCCTGCGCGCGCGGCCCCGTTCCAGTTAGAAATCGGCGATGGCCGAACCTGCCGCACCGCCATCTGCGCGGGCTTTGGCAATGGCATCGGTCGCAAAGCGTCGGCGGTGACATAGTCGCCTTGGGGATTTGCCGACCAGACCTTGCCATAGATGATGCTGCGCGCGTCCACCGATGTCTGTCGTTTTCACCGCCTTATCCTGCGCGGGGTTGTTCCTGTAGGTCAGTTCAGCTTTTTCCCATGTGTCGGCATTGGCCAGCATATCGGCTCCGGTGGCCTCATCGACTACCGCGGTCAGATGAGGGGCGATCTCACGCGCCAAGGCGGCTGCTTCGGACATTAGTCCCAGATCAGCCAAGGCTACGGCGTGAAATGCCTTGAAAAGGGCCGTAAGCTGCGGGTCTGATTTTGTTTATCCACCTTCCCCCACCAAGGCAAACGGGGGCAACCTTGGCCTCTAGGCCTGCGATTTCACCGTCAAGCTGCCGGGTCTGACCGCCAAGCATCACCGTATCCGCCCCGCTTGTGGCCAAGGCGTCTTCGGTATCACGCAGTGCATCGGCCAACTCCTGCCCTTTGCTTAAAAGGTTTGGCAAGGCCCCGGTCCCCGCCGCCGCCCGCTGACCAATCCGGGCCAACGCCACCCCGTCAGCAGAGGCCATACCTTCCTGTGCCGCCTGAGACGCCTCATCGATCAGCGCAGGCGTATCAGCCTTGGCCATTAGGGCCGCGGCGACCAGCAGGGCAA
>JANNNF010000523.1:0-1995 GCA_031398405.1 Rhodobacterales bacterium
GTCACGACGATCACGACAATTCTGGCATCGACCCCCATGCGTGGCTTGACCCTGAAAACTCCAAAAACTGGCTGCGACTGATTGCTGAACGGCTGGCTGTTCTGGACCCGGAAAACGCCGCAACCTACACAGCCAATGCCCATGATGGGGTACAGTCGATTGAAGCGCTGGATGATGAGATCACGCGCCTCCTCGCCCCTGCCAAGGCCACGCCACTGATCATGGCGCATCAGGCCTATGGATATTTTGCCGGCCATTATGACCTGACGCTTGCCGGGGCCGTCGCTATCGGCGATGCAACTGCCCCCGGTGCGGCGCGGATCACGGCGCTGCAAGGGGCGGCCACGGCGACCACCTGCCTGTTCCCCGAACCACAGCATGATCCGGCCCAACTGACACAGCTGGCCGAGTCCAGCGGTGCGAAACTCGGCGGTGCGCTTGATCCGGTGGGGTCTGCCCTGACCCCCGGCCCCGATGCCTACGCCACCCTGATGCGCGGCTTGGCCCAGACCATCGCCGATTGTGCGGCCCGCTGAAGGGTCTTGACCAAGGCCAATCCCCCGGCCATGCCAAGCGCAAAAAGGATGCTTGGCATGGTCCCTACCCTTTTTGGCACCACAACCGATGGCAAGCCGGTGGACAAGATCATCCTGACGGCGGGTGATTTGACCGTGGCAGTGCTGACATGGGGGGCGGTTGTGCAATCGGTGCGGCTGGCGGGGGTTGAGTATGACCTGTCGCCGGGGTCAGACTGCTTGGACGACTATGAAGGCCAGATGCGCCACCATGGTTCCTTGATCGGCCCGGTGGTCAACCGGCTGACCAACGCCTCGGCCCCGATCAACGGCCAGACCCATCGGTTTGAGGCCAATCTAGACGGCCGGCACACACTGCACGGCGGGGCGGCGGGCACGCATCTGAAGGTCTGGCACCTGGCCAACCACAGCCCCACCCACGCCACTCTGACGCTGACCCTGCCGCATGGTGAGGGGGGCTTTCCCGGCAATCGCACCCTGACCGCGCGGTTCAGCACGATACCCCCGGCCACCCTGCGGCTGGACCTGACCGCCACAACCGATGCCACCACCCTGATGAACACCGCCAATCACAACTATTGGAACCTCGATGGGACGGCCAACTGGGCCGGCCACATCCTGCGCATCGCCGCTGACCACTACCTCCCCACCACACCCGATTTCCGCCCTACGGGTGAGATGCGGCCCGTCGCCCAAACCGACCACGACTTTCGAGTATCCCGGGCGATCAACCCCGGCGCGCCCATGCTCGACAACGCCTTTTGCCTGTCCACCAGCCGTCAGCCGCTGCGCGATGTGCTGTGGCTGACCGGGCAATCGGGCGTCACCCTGACTGTTGCCACTACCGAACCCTCCGTGCAAGTCTATGATGGTCGCCATGCCATGCGCCCCGGTCATGACGCGCACGAAGCCATAGCGATCGAGGCACAAGGCTGGCCCGATGCGCCAAACCACCCGGGTTTTCCGTCCATCGAACTGGCCCCAGACCAGACGTACCATCAAACCACTGAATGGCGGCTGTCTTGCCCCTAAGCCATTGATCTTTCAAAAATACTCTGCGCGCAGCATCTTATATCCCGCCGAGACAAGCTTGCATCAACCCAGAGTCAGGCTGCCTATACCCGTCAATCACATCAAAATGATGCCGCCCGGGGTCCACCGTCCAGCCACAGCCCCAAGCCTCTGACAACATGCGCGCCTGCCACAGAAAGGCCGGGCGTTCCTGCCCGCCGACCCAGACATGCGCCTGAACATCCTCTCGCACTGCCAGTCGCGCCGGGCTTTCAGACGTGATCTCTGCTTCGTCCAACTGCAGCACCGCATTCATGGCAGTCTTTGCCAGCGGCGACAATTCGGCCAGCGGCGATACTGGCACCACCCGCGCAATCGCGCCAGCAACCACCCCAAGGCACCCCATCCGCGCGGCCAGATGCCCGCCCGCCGAATGGCCCGTCACCAC
>JANNNF010000534.1:0-5863 GCA_031398405.1 Rhodobacterales bacterium
CCAATCAAAGCTTTTCCACGTCCGCGCCATATGGTCTGGCAGGGGCGCGGTGAAGGTCATCTGCGCCTTGGTAATCGGGTGTTCGATGGTCAAGCTGCGGGCATGCAGGTGCAGCTTGCGGCTGATATCACCACCAACCGAGGCCCCCCAGCCATCGCCTTCATTCTCGGCCCCGCTGGCCCCATATTTGCTATCGCCCAGAATGGGATGCCCGATTTCGGCCATGTGGGCGCGCAACTGATGGGTGCGCCCGGTGACAGGCTCCAGCGCCATCCACGACAGGCGGGCCCCCAGAAACCACAGGGTGAAATAGTCAGTCTGCGCGCGTTTGGCTTCAGGGTGCTCGGCCATCTTGGCGGGGTGGATGCATTGCATCTTTTCCGCCTCCGGGCCACGGCCATGGCCCGGCGCTTTCATCAGGCCATACTTGATAGACCCTTTGCGCGGATGCGGCACGCCCGCGACAAGCGCCCAGTAAATCTTGCGCGTCAGATGGTGGCGCAGCGCCTCAGACAACGCGCGGGCCACCCGGTCAGTGCGGGCCAGCATCAGCAGGCCAGAGGTGTCTTTATCCAGCCGGTGCACCAGCTTGGGCTTGTCCTTGTAGCCAAAGGTCAGCGCCTCGGCCAGACCGTCGACATGGCGGTCGCCCTGCCCTGACCCACCTTGCGACGGCAGGCCGGGCGGCTTGTTGATGATGATCAGATGGTCATCCTTATAGACCACCGCATTCTGGATCATCTTTACATCCGCAGCCGAAATGCCGCTGGCGCGGGGCCGGGCCGGGGCCTCTGTATCTGGCAGCGGCGGGATGCGGACGGATTGGCCGGGGGTCACGCGGTCACTAGCCTTGACCCGGCCCGAATCAACCCGAATCTGCCCGGTGCGGCACATCTTTTCGACATGGCCTTGGGTCAGTTGCGGAAATCGGCGTTTGACGAATTTGTCTAGCCGTTGTTCGCCCTCATCTTCGGTGACGGTAAGTGTGGTGACGCCGCTCATCCGAGGGCTCCTTTGGCAAGGGCCGCACCAAGGGCGACGGCGGCAAGAGACAGGATCACGGACCCCGCGACATAGGCAAAGGCGGTGGATAATTCCCCCGCCTGCCACAGTCGCAGCGCATCCAGTGAAAACGCGGAAAACGTGGTGAACCCGCCCAGAACCCCGGTGATCAGCAAGGGCGACAAATGGCTGCGTGTGGCCAATAGCACGACCAAGAGGCCAATGGCGAAGCTGCCCGTGACGTTGATTAGCAAGGTACCCAATGGTGCACTGACCACCTGGTGGCACAGGTAGCGCAGGCATGCACCAATGGCACCGCCGAGGGCGACTTGGGAAAGTATCCAGAACATCAGGCGTCTTTGTGCCCATGGGTCGGTTTTGTCAACCTGCGCAGGAGTTAATCGCCTTGTTTCTTGCTGCGAAGCTTGGCGAAATACTCGACGCGCTTTTTCAGTTCGCGCTCAAACCCGCGTTCGGGCGGCAGGTAATAGATCGGACGCTTCATGCCTTCAGGGAAGTAATCCTGCCCTGAAAAGCCATCCTCCTGATCGTGGTCATAGGCATACCCCTTGCCATAGCCGATGTCCTTCATCAGCTTGGTGGGCGCATTGCGAATGTGCAGCGGCGGTGGCTGGCTTCCCGTTTCACGGGCCGCAGCACGCGCAGCCTTATAGGCAACATAGACCCCATTGGATTTAGGAGCCAGGGCGAGATAGACAACCGCGTTTGCCAGGGCTAATTCGCCCTCGGGCGATCCCAGCCGTTCATAGGTCTGCCAGCAGTTCAGACAGACATCATGCGCCTGCGGGTCCGCCAGGCCGATATCCTCAACCGCCATCCGGGTCAGGCGGCGGGCCAGAAAGCGCGGGTCTTCGCCGCCTTCCAGCATCCGTGCAAACCAATACAGGGCCGCATCCGGGTCTGAGCCACGAATGGATTTATGCAGGGCAGAAATAAGGTTGTAATGCTCCTCGCCAGATTTGTCGTACTTGGAGGCACGGCGCATCAGACGCTGGCTCAGCTGATCACGATCAAGATTAGGACCTGCGCGCCATGCCGCCACCTGCTCGATCAGGTTCAGCAGCGCGCGACCATCCCCATCGGCCATTTCCAGCAATGCCTCGCGCGCATCGCCGGTTAAGGGCAAGGCGCGACCCAATTCCCGTTCGGCCCGTTGCGCCAGATGTTCCAGATCGGTCAAATCCAGCCGTTGCAGCACGATCACCTGCGCGCGCGATAAAAGGGCAGCGTTCAGTTCAAAACTGGGATTCTCTGTCGTTGCCCCGACCAGCAGGATGGTGCCGTCCTCCATGAAGGGCAGAAAACCGTCTTGCTGGGCTTTGTTAAAGCGGTGAATTTCATCGACAAACAGCAATGTGCCCTGCCCGTTCTGGCGGCGAATTCGGGCGGCTTCGAACACTTTCTTTAGGTCCGGCACGCCGGTAAATATCGCCGAAATCTGCACGAAGGCCAGATCGGTTTGCGCCGCCAGCAAGCGCGCAATGGTGGTCTTGCCCACACCGGGCGGCCCCCACAGAATGATGGAAGACAGACTGCCTGCCCCCAACATGGCACCAAGTGGACCATCGGGCGACAGCACAGCCCCTTGCCCGATCACGTCTGACAAGGCACGCGGGCGCAGACGGTCTGCCAAGGGCCGAGGGCCAGTGGGCGGGGCAGCATTGGGAGTGTCAAACAAATCAGCCATGTGAAGATGATAGCCGGGCAGACTCATGGATACCACAACAGACGACGCCTTAACGTCTTGGCGCAAAGCGACCAGATCAGTACCGGCACCGCAAGTCGGCCAGTAGCCCCCACGCTGTTGGCGGCATTGGGGGACTACATGCCAAATTGTCGGATCGCATCAATGCAGCTTGGTTTGCATGCTTATCGTCACACAGACAGACTTCATGCCGCCAGTATTCAGCACCGGGCCTGCGGGTACGCAATCCAGACCCACCCTGCGCGCCAAACGTGGCGCATGTTCGGGTATGATGCCAAGCACTTGTGTGGCGCCAAGTGCGCGGGCCGAGACCACCATTTCATGAATTAACTGCATCTGAACACGCAGGCGGTCACTTGCGGGCACGTCATCGGATACGAACACGCGGCTAGATTCCCAGATGTTAGGGTCTACCGGGGCCTGGAAGTTCAGCAGATCGGTCGGAATGGTTTCAAGCAACCCCCGCTGCGCATCGCGGATCATATAGCTGTAGATGCCACACCGGTGCACCGTCGGTGTAAGGCGCACGCCAGCCAGAACTTCGCCGCGTTCATGCACAGCAACCCAGCGGCTGGCAGGCGTGTCGTACTGGTCAAACTCCATCCCATCGGCCTCGGGCAAATCCCACTTGTTATGCAGGATGAAAGTCCGGTGCCGGGCCCGAAACATATTGGCGAACAATTGCCCGTGGTTGTGCAGGTTGTGGTAGGACAGGGTAGTAACTTCCATAGTCGTCGCTCCTTCGCGGTTGAAAAAACCTTTGAAGGGACGGCACGCGGGCTATAGAAGCCGGAATTCGCGCGCCTTGCGGATGGCTTCGGACGTGGTTCTGGCCTCTAGCCGGAGGCGGGCAGATTGCAACCGCGCCTTGAACGCACTTTCCGAGATGCCAAGCTTAGCCGCCGCCGCCGTGTGCCGATCCCCGTTTGCGACGCATTGCAACGCTTCGATCTGGGCTTTCGTCAGCTCGGAGGGCGGCTTTGCCTCGATATGCAATTGGACAGTCAGTTCCCTGAGTTGGTCGATTTCCTCATCCGTAAACTCGCGATCCGACCGGGCAATGCCAACAATCGATCGCGACGTTATGGGTCCGTAAGACGACACTGCACCATAAGCCAACCCGTAAGACGCCGCCTTTTTCATCACCGAAAACGGATCGGGCAACGGAATATGGCTCCATCTGGTCGTGCCTTCTACGCCAACGCCCCAGAATACCAGCGGATCCCTCAGGTAATAGGAATGGCTGTTATAGTGATCAACCCATTCGGACGGGTAGGAACTTTTGTAGACAAGCGGCGACGCAAATCGGATATGCAGCCCGACTGTATAGCCCATCGGCGCGAGCTGATCGAGTTTCTCCAACAGCAAAAGGACAGACCTTCTTTCAGACATTTACCACCAACTGCGCACGCCTTTCTTCTACTTTAGATTGATGAACCTTAATATTCCAGCACTTAAGAGCGAAAGCGCGCGGAACTTTTCGGCAGCCGGCCCCAAAATGAAAAAGGCCCGCTGAGAAGCGGGCCTTTTTTACAGGATCAGATCAACTCAATCCTCAGCAGCGTCAAACGCCGCAGTGCGGGCATGATCTGCTGCCCCTTTAGCCGCAGGATCACGGTCAACGAATTCGATGATCGCCATCGGGGCCATGTCGCCGTAGCGAAAGCCTGCCTTCAGCACACGCACATAGCCGCCCTGACGGGTTGCATAGCGCGGGCCAAGGATTTCGAAGAGGCGCGCAGTGTGCATATCCTGCTTCAATTGAGCATGGGCCTGACGGCGAGCGTGCAAGTCGCCGCGCTTGGCAAGGGTGATCAACTTTTCGATAATAGGACGCAGTTCTTTTGCCTTGGGCAAAGTCGTCTTGATCTGCTCATGTTCAATGAGAGAGCCGCACATGTTGGCAAACATCGCTTTGCGGTGTTCGTGGGTACGGTTCAGTTTGCGGTAGCCATTCGAGTGACGCATCAGAATCTCCTAGACGCTATGTTTTGCTTTGTCCGGCAGGCCCTACGTTTGGACCCGCTCACCTTGGGGCATTTCGCCCATTTGTTCCCTGCACAGGCAGGCATTTGGAAGGATGGGCAAATTGCCCATCCTACGCATCAGAACTGATCTTCGAACCGTTTCGCCAGATCTTCGATGTTTTCCGGCGGCCAATCCTCGACGTCCATGCCCAGATGAAGACCCATGCCCGACAACACTTCTTTGATTTCGTTCAAGGACTTGCGGCCAAAGTTCGGGGTTCGCAGCATTTCTGCTTCGGTTTTCTGGATCAGATCGCCGATATACACAATATTGTCGTTCTTCAGGCAGTTCGCCGAACGCACCGAAAGTTCCAGCTCGTCAACTTTCTTGAGCAGCAGCGGATTAAATTCAAGCCCCGCATCCACTTCGCCCAGTTTCGCTGATTCCGGCTCGTCAAAGTTGACGAACACGCCCAACTGGTCCTGCAAGATACGCGCAGCATAGGCCACGGCATCATCAGGTGTCAGCGAGCCATCGGTTTCGATTTTCATCGTGAGACGGTCATAGTCCAGCACCTGACCTTCGCGGGTCGGCTGCACTTCGTAAGACACTTTCTTGACCGGCGAATAGATTGCATCAATCGGGATCAACCCGATCGGCGCGTCTTCCGGGCGGTTCTTGTCAGCCGAGACATAGCCTTTGCCGGTATTCACGGTCAGTTCCATGAACACATCAGCACCGTCATCGAGATGGCAGATAACGTGGTCCTTGTTCAGAACCTCAATCCCGTTCGATTCGGAAATGTCACCAGCCGTGACAACGCCCGGACCTTTGGCGGAAATCGACAGGCGCTTTGGCCCTTCAACTTCCATCTTCAGGCTTACGCCTTTCAGGTTCAGCACGATGTCAGTGACGTCTTCACGCACACCTGCAACGCTGGAAAACTCATGCAAGACGTTGTCGATCTGCACCGAGCTGATCGCGGCTCCTTGCAGCGACGACATCAGCACGCGACGCAAAGCGTTGCCAAGCGTCAGGCCAAAGCCACGCTCCAACGGTTCTGCGATCACGGTTGCAACGCGCTGTGCGTCCGGGCCTGGTTTTACAACCAATTGCGCCGGTTTGATCAATTCTTGCCAGTTCTTGTGGATCATGCTTTCGCCTCCA
>JANNNF010000029.1:0-14314 GCA_031398405.1 Rhodobacterales bacterium
GCGGTGCCTCTCTCGTGGTCCCCCAATCTTGACCCCTATATCCCCGTGGCCGGTAGCGTGCAAATAGCCCCCACCGTCGAACCCCCGCGCGCCTTTCGGCGCGTGGGCCGCGCCGATGGCGGCGATAAGGCCGCCGTCCAACACCACATTGCCGATGGATTCAGTCCCAGCTTCGGGGTCGATCAGGCGGGCGTTTTGCAGAAAGATCGTCATACGGGCCTCTGGATTGCGGCATATCTGCGGGCTGCACAGGGCTTAGTCGGTTTGGGGGGCTGATTGCCAGCTTAAACTGTGCCTGCCTGAATCTGGCGCATCAAGCCCATCACGAGCAGCCCGTCTGCCAGATTGGCGAACTTGCCAGACCCCGCCGGGCCGGTGAACGTCAAGGTCAGCGGATCGCCGCCATCAGACGCCAGCAGGGTGGCGGCGGTAATCGGGCAATCAGAGATCCTATGCCCCATGAGCGGGCGCGCCACGACGATAATCGCCCGACGCGTGGTCAGCGCATACCATGTGCGCCGGTGCAACCAGGCGGCCAGCAGCGTGTCGTCCAGCACAGCGCGCAGGACCAACGCCAACACCCCCAACCCCACCAGACGCATCAGAAGGGGCACGTCGGTGGCAACAAACACCACCAGCAAAGCGAAGATCGCGATGAACGCGACCATGAACAGGGTACGCAGATGGCCGGGGTTGAACGACAGCGCAGGGTCCGGGCGACCCTGCCAAAGAACAGACTCGCCGGGGGCCAGCAGGTCTGGCCAGACAGGCTGAGTCACAGCCACCACCAGACGGCCAAAGCCAACAGTACCACGGCCAATGTGACGACGGGGCCAGCAGGAGCGCGCCGGGTGGGGGCGCCGGGGTTGGGCGCGCTGGCTGGCCTTATGGCGTCGGCCTGATCGGCAGCGGCGGCGGGCCACAGGCGGGCGGGGTCTGCATCTGCCGACAGATAGGTGCCAACCAACGACACGCCCTCAGCTGGATGGATCGTGCCCCCGAATGCAGACAGCGCCGCCGATGGCACGATCAACACTGTCCCTTTGACCTCTGCCAGAGCGCCCAAATTCAGCGCCGTCTCGGGCACGTCATGCCCCTCGGCCAGATAGCCGCCAAGCCCGAGATCGCCCAGATCGGCGATTTGCACCATGTCAATTTGGGCGGGGGTCAGGTCGGGGTTGCCCAGCAGACTGTGCAGACGGGCCGGATCCTGCTGCAAAAGCTGGCGTTCATCATGGGTTAGTTGAGCGGCAAACACCCGCACCACACCATGTTCGCCTTGAGGAATATACAGCGGGTCTGAATGCAGCGGTTTGGGGGTCATGGGGCGGCATCCTTCATCACACTTACCGATTATGCAAAACTGACGGTGACGCTGATAGAACGATGATGCAGGGCCAAAGTTCCACGGTTGTGGAAGCGGAGCGCAGTTTGCCCGCTATCCCGCCGTCAGCACCAGCCAAAGCACGAACACGAACAAGCCCACAAGGACGGCGGTTGCCACCATGCCGCCGATGCGGGCGTCAGACATGGGTTTTTTCGGAGGGCGGGGGGTGATCATGGGGTGCACCCTTTCTACGGGAAGGCAATATTTGCTTTTCTGCGTAAAGTCCACGCATCACGGTTTGAAGACAGTCCAAACTTTCGTCACCAATTCCCAGAAAGCGGACGGGCGAAATTCCCCAACGGAAGGCTCCATTAAAAGTGACACTTTCGAATATCAAGCCTCGTTGAACTGAAAGGTCAGGATCCAAGTCCCTTCTGGAAACCCATGAAAAACCAATGCTGCGAAGCACCAAAGTCCTATTGTTGGTCACACCATAAGCGATCCGGTAGAAACCCATTATATAGAGCAGCAACAGGAAGATGAAACCAAAAGTGCAAATCATGCAGAACCAGAAAGTTACGAACATACGTCCCGAACTGCCAATTTTGCCGTCATCAATTTCCGTCCAGCTTAAAAATGCCATGCCAGCGAAGACTGCAATGTTGGTCAGCATGTAGAACATAATTGAAATGGCCCGTGGGATGCCTTTCCATAAAAGCCTTTCATTGCCTCGCAAGACCCTTTCCCAAGGAATGTCATGGCCGCTCACACCATCACCCCAACTGCCGCCCGCCCGCGTTCGGCCCGCAGGTTCCGGGCCAGCAGGTCCATGCAGGCCATGCGCACCGCCACACCCATTTCGACCTGGTCCTGAATGACGCTTCGGTTGATGTCGTCGGCCAGATCGCCGTCGATCTCGACCCCGCGGTTCATCGGGCCGGGGTGCATAACGATGGCATCGGGTTTGGCGAAAGACAGCTTCTCGGCGTCCAATCCATAACGGTGGTAATACTCGCGTTCAGACGGGATGAACCCGCCGTCCATGCGTTCCTTCTGAAGGCGCAGCATCATCACCACATCGACGCCTTCCAGCCCTTTGCGCATGTCGTCAAACAGCTCACACCCGAAATCCTGCACGCCGGCTGGCATCAGGGTAGGGGGCGCGATCAGGCGCAGTCGGTTTTCCATTTTGCCGAGCAAGATCAAATTGCTGCGGGCCACGCGGGAATGCGCAATGTCGCCGCAGATCGCAATCGTCAGGCGCTGAATTCGGCCCTTTGCGCGGCGGATGGTCAGGGCGTCCAGCAAGGCCTGCGTCGGGTGTTCGTGCCGCCCGTCGCCCGCGTTCAGCACGGCGCAATTCACCTTGGAGGCCAGCAGGTTGACCGCGCCCGAGGACGGATGCCGCACGACCAAAAGGTCAGGATGCATGGCATTCAGGGTCATCGCGGTGTCAATCAGGGTTTCGCCCTTTTTCACCGAGGATGACGCCACCGACATGTTCATCACATCCGCCCCAAGCCGCTTTCCTGCCAGCTCAAAACTGGCTTGGGTGCGGGTGGAGTTTTCAAAAAACATGTTGATCTGGGTCAGGCCTGCCAGCGTGTCAGACTGCTTGACGGTGCGGCGGTTCAGGTCGACGTAACGGTCGGCCAGATCAAGGATGGTGGTGATATCGTGCGGCGACAGGTGTTCGATGCCAAGCAGATGACGGGCGCGGAAGGACATTGGCATCTCCGGTAAGGGTTGTCCGCTTATGCCAAAGGCGTCTCAGCGGGGCAACGCGCAATTGGGCGCAGATGCGGGTGCTTGCCCTGGGCGGGGGGGGGGCTTACCGTCCGTCGTATGGGAATCGGGTTGGACATATCAGCGGCGGGCGGGGCGGAATGGCCCGGCGACTGGCACGCGGCACTGGCGGCGTTGGCGTGGCAGGTTGATCTTGGCGTGACCGAGGTTGTGGGGGATACGCCTGTCAACCGCTATGAACTGGCCGAGGCTGTGCGGCCAGCTGCCAAGCCTCAAAGTGCGCCGGTGGCAGAGGCACCCCCGGTTCAGGCGGGCGCGGATGTGGCGGTCGCAGCGGCCATTGCAGCGGCGGGGCGGGCGCATAGTCTGGATGCGCTGCGGGACGCGATGGCGGGGTATGACCATTGCGATTTGAAACGCGGCGCGCGCAATCTGGTGTTCGCCGATGGCAACCCGGCTGCGCGGGTGCTGGTGCTGGGCGAGGCTGCGGGGCGGGATGAGGATCAGGAAGGGCGGCCTTTTGTGGGCCGGGCAGGCCAGTTGCTTGACCGGATGTTCGCGGAGATCGGGCTTGACCGCGCAGCGGCGGACCCGGCCAAGGCGCTGTATATTACCAACGTGATGCCGTGGCGGCCCCCCGCAAACCGCGACCCCGACCTTGCGGAAATTGCGATGATGCGCCCGTTTCTGGAACGCCACATTGCCCTTGTTGACCCCGAGATCATTGTGGTCATGGGCAATACGCCACTGATGGCGATGACCGGGGCGAAGGGCATTGTGCGGGCGCGCGGGGTGTGGGGGCAGGCCTTGGGCAAACCCCTGCTGCCGATGGTCCATCCGGCCTACCTGCTGCGCAACCCGATTGCCAAACGCGAGGCCTGGGCGGATTTGCTGGCGCTGAGGGCGCGGTTGGGATGAGTGGTCTACGCTGTTGTCCTGCTGGGGGCCTCGCCAGCCGCGATGCCGCCAACATCGGCGTTTTGGTGCACTGGGAGGATAAGACATGAGCCGAATTGATGAAACCGTGGCCTTCGTGCCGGTGCGGATTGCCGTGCTGACCGTGTCAGACACCCGGGGGCCGGGAGACGACAAGTCCGGCGATACGCTGGTCGAACGGCTGATTGGGGCGGGACATGTTTTGGCCTCGCGGGGGATCGTGCGGGATGATCGGGCCGCGATTGCTGCGCAGTTGCGGGCTTGGATCGACGATCCGCAGGTTGACGTAATCCTGACCACCGGGGGCACCGGTCTGACCGGGCGCGATGTCACGGTCGAGGCACACCGCGATGTCTACGAGAAGGAAATCGACGCCTTCGGAACGGTCTTTACCATTGTGTCGATGCAGAAGATCGGCACTTCGGCCGTGCAGAGCCGCGCCTGTGGCGGTGTGGCCGAGGGCACCTATCTGTTCGCGCTGCCCGGCAGCCCGGGAGCCTGCCGAGATGCCTGGGATGAGATACTGCGTTGGCAGTTGGATCTGCGGCACCGGCCCTGCAACTTTGTCGAGATCATGCCGAGGCTGGAGGAACACCGGCGCAAGTAGGGGGCTGCTTATCGGCCTGTCCTATCTGGAAAACACATAAACTGTCGCTGTGCATGAGAGCCTTAAGGCGCAGGGCAGCCCTTCACCTCGACCGCCCGCCCACCTGCCAACACGGTCAGTGTCACGGCAGACCTGTCCAGCGCAAAGGGTTGGCCCGAGGGAGGGACCATTTCCGTGATGGCAACAAGAGTGCCTGCGGTTCGGGTCGTCACACTTGGCGCAACCCACACGCCTTTCATACCGGATTCGAACACAACCGTTTCATCATCCCCGACCGAGGGCAGCGCAAGGGTAGCGGTCAGGCGCAGCCCGTCAGCCACCGGGTCTATTTGGCAGGCAATCGCGCGCAATCCGGCCTTGGCGGCTGTCACCGGGGCGTTTTGCATGGCGGCACTGATAACCCGGTCGGCAGTGCTGGCAGAACCAAGGGCTGTGGTCAGATCGACGCTGGCAGGCACGCAAATGTCCTTGCACACCCCCAGATCAAGCCGCAGTCGCAAATTGACCGGGGCCGCAGGGTCTTTTGCCACCACTTCCAGCGGCAGCACGACCTGGTCATGATAGCCGATGCTTTGCATGTCGTTCAGATGAAACACCACCGGCGACGGCCAATGCACCCGCACGGATTTGACGTTTTCGGACCCAGACCAGTCAAAACTGGGCGGAATTCCGGCGTCTCCGGGGCTGCGCCAGTAGGTTTTCCAACCTGGGGCCAATTCCAAGTTTAATCCGGCCATATGGCGCCCCGATGGCATCACCCATCCGGGCATCAGATCGGCGTCCAGCACCTGATCCACGGTTTCGGCGGACAGGCCCGTGGCGACTGTGGTGACAAGCCCGAAGGCGCAAAGCAAATTGTACATCTGTTTCATGCGGCGAAAATAGGCATTGGGTGCGGTTTGGGAAATCACAATCAGGCGACGGGCCGCTGCCTGTGGCGCAAAGGCCCCGCTTGGCGCTTGAGGTACAGCCATAAACACGGCATCTTGGCAGGGTAGGAGTGGGCTATGGACCTGAGCGGCAAGATCCTGATTGCAATGCCGGGTTTGGGCGACCCTCGCTTTGCACAAAGCGTCATCCTGATCTGCGCCCATTCTGCGGATGGGGCAATGGGGCTGATTGTCAACAAACCCACTGACGGTCTAAGTTTTTCGCGTCTGCTCGATCATCTGGAAATCGCGGCAGGGTCGGCCGATCAATCCCATATCCGGGTGCACATCGGCGGGCCGGTTGAACGCGGGCGAGGCTTTGTTCTACATTCGCCGGATTGGTGGGCCGTGGGGGGCAGCGATGCGCCTGATGGTGGGGCTACGCTGTCTGTGCCGGGGGGCTACGGCATGACCGCGACGCTGGATATTCTGAACGCAATGGCGGCGGGGCGCGGGCCTTCACTGGCCTTGCTGGCCTTGGGTTATTCCGGTTGGGGGCCGGGGCAGTTGGAGTCCGAGATTGGCCGCAACGACTGGCTTACCGCAGATGCGCCGGAAGATGTGCTGTTCGCTGAGGATGATGCAGGCAAATGGATGCGGGCATTGCGACACATGGGGATCAACCCTCTGACCCTTTCGACGATATCCGGGCGAGCATAAGGTGGGTCGGGCTTGATGCGCCGCCCGGCACCGCGGCCGTTGCGCTGGTCAGCCATCTCGCGCCGACGTGGATGGATCAATCAGATAGCGTTGTGACAGCGGAATTGCCGCCGCCCCCAGGGACCGGGCATCCGCGCCAACCGTGCCCTCGCGCACATCGGGAGCATCGACCCCCGACAGATCGAGTCGGTAAAGGGCTGCCTTGATGCGCCGGGTGACTTCGGCGCGAATGGCAGTGGGCATCCAGCCGTCGATCACCACGGTGTCAAGTTCTATCAACGCAGCGGCAGCCAGAGTGGCATGAGCCAGCCCTTCGGCGGCCCCGTCCAACCAGCGGTTCATCACCCCTTCACTGACCGTCCACTGCTGATGCTGTTCCCAGAGATGGTCCGAACTTTCGCCCGCCGCGTCCATCGCCTCGGCCAGCACCGACATCGACGCGATTTCTATCAGACGGCGGGTGCGGCCTTCGGGGCCGGGCACCGGCATCGGGCCAACGCCCGCAGCATTGCCGGTGCGTCCAGTGAACAATTGACCGTTCAGCACCAACCCGCCGCCGATGAAGGTGCCAAAATAGAAATACAGAAAATCGCGCGGCCGTTCTCCGGTGCCGAATACCAGTTCCGCCCGGCAGGCCGAAGTTGCATCGTTTTGGATATAGACCGGCATGCCTACCAAAGCCGCCAGTTCTGCCTGAATGTCGCGGTCGCGCCAGGCATCCATCTCAGACTGCGGGGCACCGATGGCGGCCACCCAGTTCCACAGTTGAAATGGCATCGCCACACCCATTCCGCCAATCCTGTCGCGCAAGGGCAGTGGCAGGGCGTTGCGCATGTCGGGCAAGGCTTCGGTCACGAAGGACACAACACTGCCGGGGGTGGGATAGCGGTAGACCTTGCGCCGCACCGCGCAAACCCGGCCCAGAAAATCAACCAGCGTCAGATCGACCGACCGCCGCCCGATTTTCAGCCCGTAGAAAAACGCGCCCTCTGCGTTCAGGCTCATCGGCACAGACGGCTGCCCGATGCGGCCCCGCACGGGTTGGCCGCGTTGCAAAAGCCCGTCCTGTTCCAACGCGCGCATGATCACCGACACGGTTTGCGCCGACAAGCCGGTGATGCGCGCGATATCAGACTTGGCCAGCGCCCCGTGCTGGCGCACCAAAGACAGCACCAGTCGTTCGTTCTGCGCCCGCATGCCCGATTGATTGGTGCCACGCAGCGTCGAATCGTCCGGGCTTGCACGCCCATCTGACGCGGTGTCACCAAAGATTTTCACGCAAGTCTCCCCACTTCTTCTTGTGCCGGATTCCCGGTCTTTTGCGGGCAGAGTGGGCCGCGAACGGGCGGGCTGTCAATAATAAATCAGAGTGATTTAATTAACTTGACGTAAGGGTGGGAATCAGGTTTTGTACCGCCACCGCAGCAGGAGCAACGGCTGCGCAAAGTTTACAAACCGCGGGGGACCAAAACCCGCACCCTTGGGAGGACGACCATGACATTCAAAACCACCGCTCTGATGGGCGCGACTGCGCTTGCGCTGCTGTCGGCTCCGGCGTTTGCTGCTGATGTGGCCGCGTGCCTGATCACCAAAACCGATACCAACCCCTTCTTCGTCAAGATGAAAGAGGGCGCCGAAGCCAAGGCTGCCGAACTGGGCGTGGCGCTGAAGTCCTACGCCGGCAAGGTTGATGGTGATCACGAAAGCCAGGTTGCAGCCATCGAGGCCTGCATTGCAGACGGCGCCAAGGGCATCTTGATCGCGGCCTCCGACACCAAAGCCATCGTGGATGCCGTGAAAGCCGCGCGTGACGCAGGCGTTCTGGTCATCGCTCTGGACACCCCGCTTGACCCGATTGATGCCGCTGACGCAACCTTTGCCACCGACAACTTTCAGGCTGGTTTGCTGATCGGCCAGTGGGCCAAGGCCCAACTGGGCGATGCAGCCGCAACTGCCAAAATCGCGATGCTCGACCTTGCCATCAGCCAGCCGTCGGTTGATGTTCTGCGCGACCAGGGCTTCCTGACCGGCATGGGCATCGACACCGTCGATATCGCCAAGTGGGGCGATGAAACCGACCCGCGCATCGTGGGCAACGAAGTCACCGCAGGAAACGAAGAAGGCGGCCTGAAGGCCATGGAATCGTTGCTGGCCAAAGACCCGGATATCAACGTGGTCTACACCATCAATGAGCCGTCTGCGGCTGGTGCCTACGAGGCTCTTAAAGCGGCCGGAAAAACTGCGCTGATCGTGTCAGTTGACGGCGGCTGCCCCGGTGTGGCCGATGTAAAAGATGGCGTGATCGGTGCCACCTCGCAGCAATACCCGCTGCAAATGGCAGCGCTTGGCGTGGAAGCCATTGCGAAATACGCAGCAGACGGCACCAAGCCGGCACCGACCGAAGGCAAAGCCTTCTTTGACACCGGCGTGGCGTTGATCACCGACAAAGCTGTTGACGGCGTCGCTTCGTTCGACACCGCCAAGGGCGCAGAGCTGTGCTGGGGCTAAACCCTGACGCACGCCACGATTGATTTGTGGTGGCGCTTCACCGAAACTGATGATCAAGGGCGGCCATCGCGCCGCCCTTGTCATAACCAATATCCGGCCTGTCTGGCTGGCGTGACTTAGGGGGGGAAGGAACAGCAATGGCCTCGAATTTCGAAGAGGGCCTGAAGGGGGCGTCTGAAAGAGTCGCCGAGTTCAAGGAAGAATCCAGTCCGATCAAGCGATTGCAAGGATGGCTGCACCAGACCCCGTCGGCTGTCCCGATGATCGTGCTCTTTGTTGCCATCGTGATTTTCGGGCTTTTGTCCGAGAACTTCTTCAAGGCCGGAACGCTGTCGACGATTCTGCAACAAATTGCGATTGTTGGTATTCTGGGCTGTGCCCAATCGGTTGTTGTGCTGACAGCAGGCATCGACCTGTCCGTCGGCGCGATTGCGGTGTTTTCGTCGGTTTTGATGGGGCAGCTATCGTTCCGCTACGGTATCCCGGCAGAGCTTTCGATTATCATTGGCCTGTTCCTTGGCACCTGCATGGGGGCGGTGAACGGCTATCTGATCGCCTACATGCGCCTGCCCCCCTTCATTGTGACGCTCGGCACCTGGCAGGTTCTGCTGGCGTCAAATTTCATCTTTTCGGCAAATGAAACCATTCGAAGCGCCGATATTCAGGAGAAGGCCGTGGCCCTGCAGTTATGGGGGGGGTCGATTCAGCCGGGCGGGGTGAAAATCCTGTATGCCGTGTTCCTGATGATCGCCCTTGTCGCCATCATGTCTTACGTGCTGCGCGAAACGGCTTGGGGCCGCTATGTTTACGCCACCGGCGACGATCCGGCCTCGGCCGAACTGGCAGGCGTGCCCACCAAGACGGTTCTGGTGCAGGTCTATGCGCTGGCCGGGTTCTTCTGTGCGATTGCAGGCTGGGTGATGATCGGGCGGTTCGGATCGGTGTCCCCGACGGCCTCGACGGGCCAGTTGGGCAACATCCAGTCCATCACCGCCGTGGTGATCGGGGGGATTTCCCTGTTCGGCGGTCGCGGGTCGATCGTTGGCATGTTCTTTGGCGCGCTGATCGTGGGTGTGTTTGAAATGGGCCTGCGGCTTGTCGGCACCGACCCGCAATGGACGTTCTTCCTGATCGGCGTGCTTATCATCTTCGCCGTGGCGGTGGACCAGTGGATCAGAAAGGCCTCAGCATGACCCAAGCACCGATCCTGATGGGGCGCGGCCTTGTCAAACGCTATGGCAAGGTGACGGCCCTCGACCATTGTGACTTTGACCTGTATCCCGGCGAGATTCTGGCCGTGATCGGGGACAACGGTGCAGGCAAATCCAGCCTGATCAAGGCCGTGTCGGGCGCGATCATCCCCGATGAGGGCACGATCGAGCTTGAAGGCAAGCAGATCCAGTTCAAGACCCCGATCGAGGCCCGCGCCGCGGGGATAGAGACGGTTTATCAGACCCTCGCCATGTCGCCTGCGCTGTCGATTGCCGAAAACATGTTCATGGGGCGCGAAATTCGCAAACCCGGGATCATGGGCTCGGTCTTCCGCCAGCTCGACCGCAACGCGATGGAAAAATTCGCCCGCGCCAAGCTAAACGAGTTGGGCCTGATGACGATCCAGAACATCAATCAGGCGGTTGAAACCTTGTCGGGTGGCCAACGTCAGGGGGTGGCCGTGGCGCGGGCGGCGGCGTTCGGGTCGAAGGTGGTTATTCTGGACGAACCTACCGCTGCCTTGGGGGTCAAAGAAAGCCGCCGGGTGCTGGAACTGATCCGCGATGTGCGGTCGCGCGGCATTCCGATCATCCTGATCAGCCACAACATGCCGCATGTGTTTGAAGTGGCCGACCGCATTCACATTCACCGGCTTGGCAAGCGGCTGTGCGTGGTAAAGCCCAGCGATTATTCCATGTCAGATGCCGTGGCTTTCATGACTGGGGCCAAGGTTCCGGACGGGGTTCAGGCGGCCTGACGACGGGGTGAAATCGGGAAAGGGGCGGCACGCAGCCGCCCCTTTTTCATGACCATCGGTTGACATTCCGGGGTGGGGCAGGTCTGGTTTGCGCCGTTGCCGGGGCGCAGTTTAGCGTAGCGGTTGTTGTAAAGACCGGAGATTTTCCCACCCGATGTCGCTTGCCCTGATTGCCTTGCTGCCGTTCCTTGGCGCGTTGCTGCCCGGAATAGCGATCCGTTGGGGACGTTCGGCCTGCGCTTTGGTGGCGGGGGCTACAACCGCATTGACGCTGGCGCTGGTGTTGCAACATGCCTTTGCCGTGTTGGCGGGGCATGTCGTGCAAACCCGGCTGGACTGGGTGCCAAGCCTTGGCTTGAACGCGAATTTCATGCTGGACGGGTTGGGGCTGATCTTTGCGCTGCTGATCCTCGGTATCGGGCTGCTGATCATCTTATATGCCCGGTTCTATCTGGATGACGCTGACCCGATGGGCCGGTTTTTCACCTATCTGCTGCTGTTCCAAGGCGCGATGCTGGGCATCGTGCTGTCCGACAACATCCTGCTTTTGCTGATCTTCTGGGAGCTGACGTCTCTGTCATCCTTCCTTCTGATCGGGTTTTGGCACCATCTGCCCGAGGGCCGCCAAGGGGCACGGATGGCCTTGACCGTGACTGGGGCAGGGGGCCTGGCAATGATCGCGGGGATGCTTTTGTTGGGCCAAATCGCCGGTTCGTACGACCTGTCGGTGATCCTTGAGGGCCACGAGGCGATTCAGTCCAGCCCGCTGTATCTGCCCGCCCTGATCCTGATCCTGCTGGGGTGTTTCACCAAATCGGCGCAGTTTCCCTTCCATTTCTGGCTTCCCCACGCGATGGCCGCGCCCACCCCGGTGTCGGCCTATCTGCATTCTGCCACCATGGTGAAGGCCGGAATTTTCCTGATGGCGCGGCTTTGGCCGGTCCTGGCGGGCAGCCCGGAATGGTTTGCGATTGTGACCACGGCGGGGCTGGTGACAATGCTATTGGGCGCGGCGATTGCCCTGTTCAAGGATGATCTGAAGGCGCTGCTGGCCTATTCCACTGTCAGCCATCTAGGCCTGATTACAATGCTGCTGGGTATCGGAACCAAAGCCGCTGCTGTCGCCGCGGTGGTGCATATCCTGTGCCACGCCACATTCAAGGCCGCGTTGTTCCTGAGCGCGGGCATCGTCGATCACGCTACACACACCCGCGATCTGCGCCGTCTGGGGGGCCTCGCGCGCCTGATGCCGCTGACCTTCACCCTTGCCGGGCTGGCTGCGCTGTCGATGGCGGGCATCCCGCCGTTGAACGGATTTCTGTCCAAGGAACTTATGCTGGAACAGGCCGCTCATACTGTGTGGGCCGGTCAGCCATGGCTGCTTGGCGCGCTTGCCACGATTGCCGCGATGCTGTCTGCGGCTTACGCATTTCGGTTGATCGCCCATGGCTTTCTAGGCCCGGTGCGTGACGATTACCCCCAAGCACCCCATGATCCGAGCTTTGGACTGCTCGCGGCTCCGCTGGTGTTGGTGGCCTTGGTGGTGATCATCGGGCTTGCCCCGATGGGCCTTTTCAGCGCCTTGGTCGTGGCCGCCGCCGCCAATGTGACGGGCACGGAAACCCACGCATATCTCGCGCTGTGGCACGGCTTTGCCTCTCCTGCGTTGTGGATGTCTCTGGCGGCTGTCGGCGGCGGTATGGCCTTGCTTGGCGCCTATCCCAGCTTGTTGCGCGTCTGGACCAAGACACCCAAACTTGACGCCAAACGCGCCTTTGACAGGGGTACCGATGCCCTTGCCATCCTCGCCCGCCATATCACCGACACTCTGCACAACGGCACGCTGTCCCGGTCTGTCTGGGTTGCGCTGCTGGCCATTGTTGCAGGCGGAACCTATGCTTTCACCAGCAGCACATATGCTGTTGGCACCCGCGCCCTTACCCCGGTGGAGCTTGCTCCCCTGATCGGCTGGGCCTTGCTGATGGCAGCAGCGGTTGCCGCTGTCTGGAGCCACCGCAACCGCTTTGCGTCCTTGCTGCTGGTCGGCATTGTGGGCCTGATGCTGTCGGTCGGCTTTGCCTATTTTTCGGCCCCCGACCTTGCCCTGACCCAGATCACTGTCGAGGTGGTGACGCTGATCCTGATGCTGCTGGCGCTGAACTTCCTGCCCAAGATCACGCCCGCCGAAAGCCCCCTGTCACGGCGGGTGCGTGATGCCCTGATCGCATCAGTAACGGGTCTGGGGGCGGGCGCTTTGGCCTATGCCCTGATGATCCGGGACTTTGCCTTTCCCACGATTTCCGCCTTTCACCTTGCCCAATCCAAGCCCGGCGCGGGGGGCACCAATGCGGTCAATACCATCATCGTGGATTTCCGGGGCTATGATACCTACGGCGAGATTACGGTTCTGGGCATCGCGGCCCTAGTAATTTTTGCGCTTGCCGACAGTATCTTGCGCAACCCCCATGCTATTGCCCGTCTGCGCGCGGGTCGTGCTGCGACGCCCCGTGCGGGGGGCTGGCATCCGCAACTGATGGGGGTGGTGACGCGGGCGTTGCTGCCAATGGCGATGATGGTTGGCGTTTACATCTATCTGCGCGGCCACAACCTGCCGGGCGGCGGGTTTGTCGCGGGGCTGGTGTTTGCGATTGCACTGCTGATGCAACATATGGCGTCCGGCTTCCAATGGGCGCAAGCGCGGATGCCGGTGGATTACCACGCGCTCATTGGGGCGGGGGTGCTTGTTTCAAGCCTGTGCGGGGCGGGGGCGTGGCTGTTCGGGCTGCCGTTCCTGACATCTGGCTACGATTACTTTACCCTTTGGCCGCTGGAGGCAATTGAGCTTGCGACCGCCGCCATTTTCGATCTGGGCGTGTTTCTGTGCGTGCTGGGGGCGGTGATGTTGACCCTTGCGTCGATCAGCAGGCTTAGTGTGCGCGCGGGTGAGCCTGCCGATGATGAGGCGTTCGACAACGCGGAAGGGGGCAAGTGATGGAGGTATTGGTCGCCATCGCAATTGGCACCCTGACGGCGGCGGGGGTCTATCTGCTGCTGCGGCTGCGAACGTTTCCGGTGATCTTGGGGCTGACCTTCCTGTCCTATGCGGTCAATATTTTCATTTTCATCTCTGGCCGTTTGGCAGTGGGTCTGCCGCCGATCATCGACAAAGCGGCGGCAGGATATGCCGATCCGCTGCCGCAGGCGTTGGTGCTGACGGCGATCGTGATTTCCTTTGGCATGACAGCGGTGATCGTGATCATGGCACTGGCGTCCTACCTTGGGTCGGGCGATGACCGGGTCGATATGGGGGCGGACGAATGACCCACTGGATCATCGCCCCCGTCGTGTTGCCCGCCATACTGGGCGCGCTGATCTTGCTGTTCGCAAAATCGCTGGCATGGCAGCGCGCCTATTCGCTGGCGGGCACCTTTCCCCTGTGGGTGCTGGCCTGCGCTCTGCTGACTGTCGCCACCCTGCATGGGCCAGAGGCGTACCGTCTGGGCAACTGGCCCGCGCCCTTTGGTATCGTGTTGATGCTGGACCGTTTGTCGGCCCTGATGGTGTGGATCACAGCGACACTTGCCCTTATCACACAAATTTATGCTGTTTTCTCGGGTTGGGATGGCAAAGGT
>JANNNF010000155.1:0-4187 GCA_031398405.1 Rhodobacterales bacterium
GGAGTTTCGACATCCACCAGCGCGCCGATGACTGGGGCATTGGTCTCGAACCGGTCCAGATAAACCACAAGCCCTGTGCCATTGGGCACGGCCACCAGTTCAAACAGCGGCGATGCCGCAGTGGCGCGCGGGGCTGTCTGCACCGTTGGCGGCGGTGCGGCATCGCCATGCGCATGGCCTTCATGCGCAAGTGCAGTGTCAGCAAGAGTAATGCCCAACAGGGCCGCAATAAAACCAGAACGAAATAGAGTCATGAGACGCCTCAAGATGCTGTCGTATCCATATGTGCCGCGACAGTGCCGCAGCGATTTCTGGATCAGGCTCTTGGCGGGCGTTTCAACGTACCTTGCGGCGATGGTTTGGGCGCGGTGTGGGCCGGCAGTGCAAAGCTGTCGTCCGTGGCAACCACCACGATGCATGGATGTGTGGCAGTCAGCACAGCCACAGCCACTACGCAACCGGTAGCCGAGCAGCACTTCACGCTGCATAAGACTTGCGCGCTCACGGCTTCGGCCTTGTCTTGCGACACTGTGCCTCGGGTCATGTTCGCAGTCATTTGCACTGACAAGCCCGCATGAAGACCATGGGCCCGGGCCTCGCCTGCAAAGGGGCCAACGAAAAGCACGGCAACCAGTACGAGAAAGGCGGCAATCCGTAACAGCACGCCAGATGCGTGACACTGACCGACGCAGCGCAATGCCGCCCCGATATGCCGTGCTGCAGGTGCAGTGCCGTCAACCAATCGCCCGAGCCCCTCATGACCGTCCAGACATGTCTGATAGCCGGGGAACGGGCAGATAGCGAGTTCAAAACCGCGTGATGGGGCAGATAGCAAACCTGTATCAGCACGTCAAACGACACAGGGGCGTAAGGTTTGCCCGCCATCCCTTGTACCGCGATTGTCAGCCCGGTTCCGGCTCAGCGTTTGACCTTCCAGCGCTGGAACAGGAAAAAGTCTGCAATTGGCGCTATGAGTTATGGGGCAGTCACTGCGCATCCCTGGTGCCGGGACGCGTGCATGTTTTATTGAAAGACCCAAAAATGCCAGTACCCTCTGATCATCAAACCGGGCAAGATCACGTGGCGACGGACGCCATGCCACCTCAAGCGGCGGCACCATCCGGGGCTGCGACGGCGATTGATCCGGTCTGCGGCATGACCGTTACGCTAAAGGCCGATACGCGGACCGAAAGCTTCGGTGGCAAGCCATTTCACTTCTGCTCCGAGAAATGCCAGACGAAATTCAAGGGCGACCCCTGGTTCTATGCATCCGGCAATGCAGCCAAGCGCGGCAAGGTGGCGGCGGTGGGCGTGCAATACACCTGCCTGATGCACCCGCAGATCATAAGTGACGTACCGGGCGCTTGCCCGATCTGCGGCATGGCGCTGGAGCCGGTGTTGCCCTCGGATGCCCCAAGTGAGGAGTTGACCGATTTCACCCGGCGCATGTGGATCAGTGCGGCCGTCGCAGTGCCGCTGGTTTTGCTGACCATGGGACCCTTTGTCGGGCTGCCTGTTCGCGACTGGGTCGGCCATCAGAACGCGATGTATCTGGAGTTTGTTCTGGCTACCCCGGTCATCCTGTGGGCAGCACTGCCGTTCTTCAAACGCGGCTGGGATTCGCTGGTGAACCGCTCGCCCAATATGTGGACGCTGATCTCGCTGGGGGTGCTGGCGGCTTATGGCTATTCGCTGCTGGCGGCGTTCGTGCCCGGTATGTTTCCAGAGCAATACCGCATGGGTGGCATGGTCGGCACCTATTACGAGGCGGCGGTGGTGATCGTCACCTTGGTGTTTGTCGGCCAAGTGCTTGAACTGCGGGCGCGCGAACGCACGGGGGATGCGATCCGCGCCCTGCTGGATCTGGCTCCGAAAACCGCGCGGCGTATCCTGCCCGATGGCACGGAATACGATGCGCCCTTGGAAAACATCATGGCGGGTGACCAGTTGCGGGTGCGTCCCGGTGATGCGGTTCCGGTGGACGGCGTGGTGGTGTCAGGCAGTTCATCCTTGGACGAGAGCATGCTGACCGGCGAGTCGATGCCGGTCGAAAAATCCCCAGGCGACAAGGTGACCGGGGCCACGATCAACAAAAACGGATCACTGATCATCGAGGCGGGCAAGGTCGGCGCCGATACCGTGCTGGCGCAGATCGTGGCAATGGTGTCGGGTGCACGGCGGTCACGCGCACCCATCCAAGGGCTGGCGGACCGGGTCTCGGCCATTTTTGTACCGACGGTGGTGGCAGTGGCCGCTGTGGCCTTTGTCGCGTGGATGATGTTCGGACCGTCGCCTGCGCTGGTGTTCGCATTCGCGTCGGCAGTATCGGTGCTGATCATCGCCTGCCCTTGTGCGCTTGGGTTGGCTACGCCAATCTCCATCACCACTGCAGCAGGGCGCGGCGCGCAGGCCGGGGTGCTGATCAAGGACGCCGAGGCACTGGAACGGATGGCGGGCGTCGATACACTGATCGTCGATAAAACCGGGACCTTGACGCTGGGCAAGCCGACCTTGACCGATACCGTGGCGCTGGGAGCGGTTCCTGAGGCCGAAATTCTGGCCTTTGCAGCGGCGTTAGAGCGAGGCTCAGAGCATCCGTTGGCTGAGGCCATCGTGGACGGGGCGGCTGCAAAAGGCGTGCGAAAGTTGGATTCCACCGAGTTTGAAGCGGTGACAGGCAAGGGCGTGAAAGGCATGGTTGAGGGGCGCCACGCCGCCCTTGGCAATGCTGCAATGATGCAGGACCTTGGGCTGGACACATCCAGCGCCGAAGCACAGGCAGATGCCCTGCGTGCCTCTGGCAAGACGGCGATGTTCGTGGCCATCGACGGCGTATTGGCCGGGATTGTGGCCGTGGCCGACCCGATCAAGGACAGCACCATTCCGGCGATTGCAGCCCTGCATGCACTGGGACTGCGGGTGATCATGGCAACCGGCGACAATGAACGTACCGCAAACGCCGTCGCCGCCAAGCTGGGCATTGATGAGGTGCGCGCCGGAGTGCTGCCCGAGGACAAGAAGGCGCTGATTGATGCCTTGCGCGCCCAAGGTCGAAAGATCGCCATGGCGGGCGACGGGGTGAACGACGCCCCTGCCCTTGCCGCCGCCGATGTGGGTATCGCAATGGGCACCGGCGCCGATGTGGCCATGGAAAGTGCAGGGATCACGCTGCTGGGCGGTGATCTGATGGGCATCGTGCGGGCGCGCAAGCTGGCAAAGGCGACGCTGCGCAACATCAAGCAAAACCTGTTTTTTGCATTCGCCTACAACGCCGCAGGCATCCCGATTGCGGCGGGTGTGCTCTATCCATTGACCGGCACCTTGCTGTCGCCGATGATCGCAGCGGCGGCAATGAGCCTGTCTTCGGTGTCGGTCATCGCAAATGCCCTGCGCCTGCGGCGGGTGGATCTCTAGCGATCCGCGACGGGACCGTGGCTTAGCCGGAACGCCAGAAGCGGCACGGCAATCCATTGCAGAAACGGTGACAGACCGGTTCCCAGCCATGGCAGCCTTGGCATGATGTCCCGGTAAGCCCAGGTCTGTCGCACCTCGACATTCATCCATTCGCTGAACACCGTGTAGGTCAGTGCCAATGTCACCGTCACAACCACGACCTGCCCGCGCCCGGCGTCGGGCCACTTTGCGGCGCGCAGCAAAAGCAGCGCCGCCATCAGCGTAGCCGCGCCGATCAGGACATCTCCAAGCGTACAGTGCACCAGGGCATAACCGATTTGCCCCCAGCTCCCGTCAACCCACAGCGTGTAAAGCGGCATCTGCAGCGCCTCCCACACCAGATTGCCGATCAGGATGACCATCAGATATCGCAAAATTGCGGTCCGTCTGCTTTTTTGCCTCATCCAATGATCCTTTCAACGTGGCACGGGTTCGGTTGTCATTCCAATCATCTGCGGCATCCCGGACGCAGGGTATCCGCTGTTCGGGTAGGTTTTGCTGGCCACGATCGCGATCGGATTTATGAGGGGCAACAGGGTGCAACGCCCCCCGCCTAAACGTCAAGGTAGCAGATGCAAGGTCGATACACCCGTACCCGTGATGTGCCGGGGTGGTGTTGCAGCCGGCCGGGCTTGCTGATGTCAGGGCGATACCGCGACCGCTGTCATCATGCCGATCGACAGGTACGGCTTTGGGGAACAGTGCAGCATCCACCGCGCTGCCTCGCCTGCGCT
>JANNNF010000163.1:0-1848 GCA_031398405.1 Rhodobacterales bacterium
AAAACACCACCGGGTGCAGGTGCTGGACGAAGGGCTGGAAGCCGCAGTGCAGATGTCGGCACGGTATATTCCGGCGCGGCAGTTGCCGGACAAATCGGTGTCGGTGCTGGATACTGCCTGCGCCCGCGTGGCGATCAGCCAACACGCCGTGCCCCCCGAGGTGGACGACGCCCGCAAGCGGATCGAGGCATTGCAGACGGAACTCGAGATCATCGGGCGCGATGAGACCGCCGGTTTCAACGTTGACGCGCGCCGCGGCGGTGTGACCCTGATGAAAGGGGCCGAGGAACAACGGCTGGCCGATCTGGACGTGCGGTGGGAGGCCGAGAAGGTCATCGTGACGGAAATCCTCGATTTGCGCGCCAAGCTGCGCGAAGGCGGTGCCAAGGTTGATGGCCCCGTCGCGGCGGATGCGGTGGCCGAGGCTGCCGCGTCGGAAGGTGTGACCCCGCCCACGCCCATTCCCGACCGCGCCGAATTGATGACTCAGTTGAAGGATGCCAACGCGCGCCTGTCCGCAGCCCAGGGTGACAGCCCGCTGATCCTGCCTATTGTCGATGCGCAGGCGGTGGCGAGCGTTATCGGCGACTGGACCGGCATTCCGGTGGGCCGGATGGTGCGCAACGAAATCGAGACCGTGTTGAACCTTGAACAGCATCTGGCCAAACGGGTGATCGGGCAGGATCACGCGATGAAGATGATTGCCAAGCGTATCCAGACCAGCCGGGCGGGATTGGACAATCCGTCCAAGCCGATTGGCGTTTTCCTGCTGGCAGGCACGTCCGGCGTGGGTAAGACCGAAACGGCACTGGCGCTGGCCGAGGCCATGTATGGCGGTGAGCAGAACGTGATCACCATCAACATGAGCGAGTATCAAGAGGCCCATACCGTCAGCAGCTTGAAAGGGGCCCCTCCCGGCTATGTCGGCTATGGCGAAGGTGGCGTGTTGACCGAGGCTGTGCGGCGTAAGCCATACTCGGTGGTGCTGCTGGACGAGGTGGAAAAGGCCCACCCCGATGTGCACGAGGTATTCTTTCAGGTGTTCGACAAGGGCGTGATGGAGGACGGCGAAGGCCGGGTGATCGACTTCAAGAACACCATGATTTTGCTGACCTCAAACGCCGGGTCGGACATGATTATGGATATGTGCAGCGACCCCGAACTGCTGCCGGACCCCGAAGGCATCGCCAAGGCGCTGCGCGCGCCATTGCTGAAGATCTTCCCCGCCGCGTTGCTGGGGCGGTTGGTGACGATCCCCTATTATCCGCTGTCTCCCAGCATGATCGCCCAGATCACCCGCCTGCAACTGGACCGCATCAAAAAGCGGGTTATGGCTGCGCATGGGGTGCCCTTCACCTATTCCGATGCGGTGGTCGACACGATTGTGTCACGCTGCCAAGAACTGGAATCGGGCGGGCGGATGATTGATTCCATTGTGACCAACACCATGCTGCCCGACATTTCGGCCGAATTTCTGCGCCGGATGATCGAGGGAAAGAAGGTCGAGGCTGTCACCATTAACGTCAAGGATGGTGAGTTTGTGTACGGCTTTGACGCCTGACCGCACAGGCCAGCGTCTGACAGGAAGAAAGGAACCGGGGTCATGGCAACACCGAACACAACAGTTATCACGACCTCGGGTGCGGCCTTCAAGGCAATGCAGCTGAAATGCGCCATCGTGGAGGAGGGCCTCAGCGAGTTGACCTTTGCGCGGGTGGAACTGCTGGCCAAGGACCGCGCCATCCCGCTGCAATCGCTGGTGGGCGAGCCGCTGGAACTGACGGTGTCTGGCCGCGATGGCGAGCAGCGGATGTTCAAGGGCACTTGCGTGTCGGCCGAATATCTGGG
>JANNNF010000262.1:0-1524 GCA_031398405.1 Rhodobacterales bacterium
TCCACATCAAAGGAAAGTGCGTGCCGATCGCAGCAGTCCCCCGCTCAATCCTTAAAAATTCCTTAAAGATTTCGACCATCATATTGATAGTAAACTATATTTTTCTGTCCCAGCTTGGGACCACCCGCATCCACCTTTAAAATCCCCCTTGCCAGCCTCCCCAAAATTCCCCCAAATCCCCAGCATGACCCATCCCAGCCTCACCCCACTCGCCGCCTCCCTGCCCGAAACCGTGCCATTCGTGGGGCCAGAGACGCAAGAGCGCGGCATGGGCCGCCCCTTCCGCGCCCGTCTGGGGGCCAATGAATCGCTGTTCGGCCCCTCCCCCGCCGCCATCGCCGCGATGCAAGCGGCGGCGCAGGATGTCTGGCAATACGGCGACCCCGAACTGCATGACCTGAAAACCGCCATCGCGGCCCACCACCAGATCAGCCCCGATCATATCGCCATCGGCGAAGGCATTGACGGATTGCTCGGTCTGCTGGTTCGGCTGACAACAGGGGCGGGCGATGCGGTCGTGACCTCCATGGGGGCTTATCCCACCTTCAATTTCCACGTCGCAGGCTATGGCGGCACACTGACCCGGGTCCCCTACAACGGCGACCACGAAGACCCCCAAGCCCTGCTGGACGCTGCCCGCGTCACCCATGCCAAGCTGATCTATCTGTCAAATCCAGACAATCCGATGGGCAGCCACCACCCTGCGGCCGTGATCGAGGCGATGGTGGCCGACCTGCCGGAGGGGGCAATTCTGGTGCTGGATGAGGCGTATTGCGACCTCGCACCGCCCGGCACAATCCCCGCCATTGACCCCGACCATCGCCAGGTCATTCGGATGCGCACATTCTCCAAAGGCTATGGACTGGCAGGTCTGCGGGTCGGCTATGCAATCACCAATCCTGCCTTGGCGCGCGCTTTTGACAGGGTGCGCAACCATTTTGGCGTGGGGCGGATCGCGCAGGCGGGGGCGCTTGCGGCTGTGCAGGATCAGGGTTGGCTGACACAGGTGCAGGCCCGTGTCATCGATGCGCGTGCAAGGGTGGCGGCGATTGCGGCGGACAATGACCTCGCCGCTCTGCCCTCGGCCACTAATTTCGTCACCATCGACTGCGGCCGGGACGGTGATTTCGCCCGGGCCGTTCTGCGCGAAACGGTCGCGCGCGGCGTGTTCATCCGCATGCCAGGGGTAGCCCCCCTAGACCGCTGCATCCGTGTCAGTCTGGGCGATGATGCAGCGCTGGATATTCTGGGCGAGGTATTGCCGCAGGCCTTGCTGGCGGCACGCTGATCACTCGGCAGCAACGCCCATTTTGGCCGGGCCAAGGGCAGGCGCTGCCCCAACCGGGGCCGCCGCCGACACGCCAAGCCTCAACGGCGGGGCCTCGTTTTGTCCTGTGGTGCGCAGCATCAGGGGGCTTTCCACATCAGACACCGCCATCGGCACGGGGACAGCTCCGGCGGCAAGCGGCCTGCGGAACACCAGCATGTTCTGGAACGTCGTCTTGGTGCCGGTCAATCCTGCGC
>JANNNF010000490.1:0-3529 GCA_031398405.1 Rhodobacterales bacterium
ATTCTGGATGAGATCACCACTGCCCTGCGCAGTCTTGGGCTCGCCAAGCTTTAATGCGGCCAGCCCTCTGGACAAAAGATGCAGAATGGTTATATTTTTTGCATTATGCAAAGAAATGGTAAACGGATTTGCGCCACAGCCTTGGGTGTGGCCAACAGACAGATAAAGCGAAAATCCAGTGTGACGACAGTCGCAAATCCTGCGCTTTTTAGGCACCCGTTGCGGTGGTTTTTTCAGCCGCACTTCATGGGGAACAGGGGCCGATCATGACCGACCCGTCAGCATTGCTGGCAGTGCTGCCCAGTGACCAGACGTTCCGGCGGCTGCTGCAACTGGCCGGGCCACAGACGGGGGCAGACCTGCTGGCCCGACTGGTCGAAGATTTGCTAGCGGTGCAAGGCGGGCTGATCGTCGCAGTCAAGCCGGTCGATTGGGCCGCGCTCCGGGCACACAGTCATGTGCTGGTGGCCTTGGCAGGGGCCGTCGGGGCCACACCGCTGCAAACGCTGGCCGAAGACCTGAACCGCGCCGCCAATGTGCAGCAGGCCGCAGTCATACCGGCGCTGATGGACAAGTCGCTGCCAAGGCTCGCCACGCTGATCAAATACATGTCGGAACAACACGCCAGACCGGACCAGATGCCATGACCGACCCCGCCCTGCTGCTGATAGAGGACACGCCGTCCTTGCAACTGGTCTATGCCACGGTCCTGAAATCGGCGGGTCACGCGGTGCGTATGGCCAGTTCGGCCGCCGAGGGGCTGGAAATGTTTCTGGCCGAACCCGCCCGCGTGGTGCTGTTGGACCTGCTGCTGCCCGACCGTGATGGGCTGGCCCTGATGCAGGATTTGCTGACCCATCAGCCCGAAGCCCGGGTGATCGTGATCACCGCCCATGGCTCGATCAACAAGGCGGTCGAGGCGATGCGCGCGGGCGCTCATGAATTTCTGGTCAAACCGTTTGACGAAGCCCGCCTCTTGGGCGCGGTGGAAAACGCCAAAGGCGGGCGTGGCACCCGCCGCGCCGCCATAGCCTCGGTGGTAAAAGTCACGCCTGCACCCGCCCCCTCGGGTGCCTTCATCGGCACATCCGAAGCAATGGCCCGCATCCACGCCAAGATCGCGTCGGTTGCACGATCGATGGCGACCGTGTTCATCACTGGCGAAAGCGGCACTGGCAAAGAGCTGTGCGCCTTGGCCGTGCATGGCAATTCCACCCGCGCCAGTGGCCCGTTCATCGCGCTGAACTGCGGGGCCATTCCGCAGGATTTGCTTGAATCAGAGGTTTTCGGCCATATGAAAGGCAGCTTTACCGGTGCCATTTCGGACAAACCCGGGGCCGCGACCGCCGCAGATGGCGGCACGCTGTTTCTGGATGAAATTTGCGAGATGGCCCCCGCCCTGCAAACCAAGCTGCTGCGGTTCTTGCAAACCTCCACCGTGCAGCCCGTGGGGTCCACCCGGCCGCGCAAGGTCAATGTCCGCATCGTCTGCGCCACCAACCGCGACCCGCTGGATGCCGTGCGGCGCGGTCATTTCCGCGAAGACCTGTATTACCGGCTTTATGTGGTGCCGATCCACATGCCACCGTTGCGCGACCGGGGCACCGATGTGATCGAAATTGCCGAAACCGCCCTCGTGCGCTTTGCCGAGGAAGAAGGCCGCCGGTTCATCGGCCTGACCCCAGACGTGATCGCCCTGTTCCGCCGTCTGCCTTGGCCCGGCAATGTGCGGCAGGTGCTGAACGTGATCCGCAACGTGGTGGTGCTGAACGAGGGCGGCTGGGTCACGCTGGACACGTTGCCCGAAGATCTGACCCAATCGTCCGGCTGGACCGCCCCGCAACCCGTGGCCCTGAACGCCCCGACCGAGGCTTCCACTATCGACAGCCTTGTCGGCATGACATTGGCCGAGGCTGAACGTGCCGTGATCACGGCAACCCTTGCCCGCCATGGCGGATCAATCCCCAAGGCGTCACGCGTGCTGGCCGTCTCCCCCTCCACCTTGTACCGCAAGATCGAAAGCTGGGCCAAAGAGCCGTCCTAGGCCCCTCATTTTGGCTTTGTCATTTTGAGATTACCCAAAGGTTCTGGAGGCCAAGCCGGGGCGTATGAAACCCCATGTTCCCCTAAAGGCCCATGCGTTCCCCTAGACAAACTGCTCGCCAATCAACCGCTCTTCCAGTCCATGCCCCGAATCGAACAGCAACCGGTGACGCACCCCGGGTTCTGACCGTATCTCGACACTGACCACATCGCGAACCGATGACCGGCTGTCCGCGTCCGCCATCACCGGGCGCTTGTCTGCCTCAAGCACATCAAACCGCACCACGGATGTGTTGGGCAAAAGCGCCCCCCGCCAGCGGCGCGGCCGGAAGGCGGCCATTGCGGTCAAGGCCAGCACATCCGAACCGATCGGCAAAATCGGGCCATGGGCGGAATAGTTATAGGCAGTCGATCCTGCGGGTGTTGCCAGCAAAGCCCCGTCACAGACCAGTTCCTCCAGCCTTTCCCGCCCGTCGATGAACACCTTCAGCTTGGCGGCCTGCGGGCCTTGGCGCAACAAGGACACCTCGTTTATCGCAAGGGCTTCTGTCACGCGGCCCTTGGCGTTGGTCGCCCGCATCGACAGCGGGTTGATCACGGCTTCTTCTGCTGCTGCCAGTCGGGCGGGCAGATCCGCCGCCGCATAGGCGTTCATCAAGAACCCGATGGTGCCGCAGTTCATGCCGTAAACGGCCAGATCGCGGGCTTTGGCCGCATGCAGGGTTTCCAGCATGAAACCGTCGCCGCCAAGCGCCACGATCACGTCCGCCGCCCGCACATCCGTCTGCCCATAGGCGGCCGTCAGGGCGGCCAGTGCCTCGACGGCGGCCGGGGCTCGGCTGGCTGTAAACCGGATGCGTGTTGTCATGGGGTCCCCCTGCCCTCAGTCTTGGCTGGCCCCCGCTGCGACCGCAACCCCCGCTTTCGCGGTTTCGCGCAGGCAGGCGGCCATGCGCACCCGCGTCTGCTTCGCGCGCGCCTCTGCATGCGTCGTTTTCCTGACTTCCCGCGCGGGCTTGTCTGTTCTAAATACCGCAGCAAGCCATCCCGGCCCCACCCGATCAGGAGACGCATATGAACGCCCCGCACCGCGATACTGGCTTCTTTACCGAATCCCTGTCTTCCCGCGACCCCGCCCTCTTTGGCGCCATTACCAACGAGCTTGGCCGTCAGCGCCATGAAATTGAACTGATCGCCTCGGAAAACATCGTATCCCGCGCCGTGATGGAAGCCCAAGGGTCCGTGATGACCAACAAATACGCCGAGGGCTATGCCGGCAAACGCTACTACGGCGGGTGCCAGTTTGTGGACGTGGCAGAAATCCTCGCGATCGAACGGGCCTGCGAACTGTTTGGCGTGGCGTTTGCCAATGTGCAGCCCAATTCCGGGTCGCAGGCAAACCAGGGCGTGTTTCAGGCCCTGCTGAAACCCGGCGATACCATTCTGGGCATGAGCCTCGACGCTGGCGGCCACCTGGCGCATGGTG
>JANNNF010000295.1:0-3473 GCA_031398405.1 Rhodobacterales bacterium
GGCGTGGAATGAGGCGTTCTGGACGATCACGCTGACCACGGTCAACGCAGCCCCACTTTCGGCCTTTATCGCCAGCTTTTCGGCACCGCAGGGGCTGTTTTACGCCAAGCTTTCGGCGGCTTCGACAATGGCCATCGCGCCAATTCTGATCATGGGCTGGTTTGGCCAGAAACAACTCGTCCGCGGTTTGACCTTCGGCGCGGTGAAGTGAGGAAATCATGGGTAAGATTGTTCTAAAATCGGTTCGCAAATCCTTTGGCGATGTGCATGTCATCCCGTCCGTGGACCTGACCATCGATAACGGGGATTTCGTCGTGTTCGTCGGGCCTTCGGGGTGCGGCAAATCCACCTTGCTGCGGCTGATCGCAGGGTTGGAGGATACAACCTCGGGCATCATCGAGATCGACGGTAAGGATGCCACCGCCCTGCCCCCCGCCAAGCGCGGGCTGGCGATGGTGTTCCAATCCTATGCTTTGTATCCGCATATGACGGTGCGCAAGAACATCATGTTCCCGCTGAAAATGGCGGGGATGGAGATTGGCGAGGCCACCCGCCGTGCTGATGAGGCCGCCAAGGTGCTGAACCTGACCAGTTACATGGAACGCAAACCCGGCCAGATGTCCGGCGGGCAGCGCCAGAGGGTCGCCATTGGACGCGCCATCGTTCGCGAACCAGCGGCATTTCTGTTTGACGAACCGCTGTCGAACCTTGATGCCGCACTGCGGGTCAATATGCGGCAGGAAATCACCGAACTGCACCAGCAACTGAAAACCACGATGATCTATGTGACCCATGATCAGGTCGAAGCCATGACCATGGCCGACAAGATCGTGGTGCTGAACGCAGGCAACATCGAACAGGTCGGCAGCCCGATGACCCTGTACGAACACCCGGCGAATACGTTCGTTGCAGGTTTTATCGGCAGTCCGAGGATGAACCTGATCACCGGTCCCGAGGCCACCAAATACGGTGCGACCACCATCGGCGTGCGCCCGGAACATCTGGACGTTGTGCAAAGCGGCGGCTGGTCGGGTGTGGTTGGCCTGTCAGAACATCTGGGGTCGGATACGTTCTTGAAGGTCACGACCGATGCTGTCGGCACCATCAACGTGCGGGCGGGCGGTGAAGTGATGCTGCGCCACGGTGACAGGATCAACCTGACCCCGCAGGCCGGCAAAATCCACCGCTTCGGCGCGGACGGAAAGGCCATGGCATGAGGTTGGCGGGCAAATCAGCGCTGATCACCGGTGCCGCACGCGGCATAGGGTTCGAGTTCGCGCGCGCCTACATTGCAGAAGGCGCAGAGGTGGCACTGGCCGATATCAATGTCGACGCCTTGGCGAGGGCGGTGGCGGACCTTGGGCCAAAAGCCCATGCCGTACAGATGGATATCACCCGTCAGGACAGCATTGATGCTGGTTTTGCCACGGCCATTGCAGCCATGGGCGAGCTGGATATTCTGATCAACAACGCGGCCTTGTTCACGGCAGCCCCGTTTGAGGAGATTACCCGCGCTGACTATGACCGCCTGTTTGCGGTCAACGTCGCGGGCACGCTGTTTTGTATGCAAGCGGCGGCTAAGCATATGATCGCGCGCGGCGCGGGCGGCAAGATTATCAACATGGCGAGTCAAGCAGGCCGCCGCGGTGAAGGTTTGGTCGCGGTCTATTGCGCCACAAAAGCCGCCGTGATCAGCCTGACGCAAAGCGCGGGGCTGGGGCTGATCCAACACAAAATCAACGTTAACGCCATGGCTCCGGGTGTGGTGGACGGTGAACACTGGGATGGCGTCGATGCCTTCTTTGCCAAATACGAAAACCGCAAGCCCGGCGAAAAAAAACGTCTGGTTGGCAATGCCGTGCCCTACGGGCGTATGGGCACTGCCGCCGATCTGACCGGTATGGCGATTTTCCTTGCCACGTCCGAGGCTGATTACATTGTCGCACAGACCTTTGGGGTCGATGGCGGAAACTGGATGGCATGACCATGAACGACACACTCTCCTCCGTTGCTTTCCCCAGCTATGACAGGTCTGCCCTGACGCCCGGCATTGTGCATATCGGGCTCGGAAACTTTCACCGGGCGCACATGGCGGTGTATCTTGACGATCTGTTTGCGCTTGGGATCGGACATGACTGGGCCATTCTGGGCGCAGGGGTGCGGGCCGGGGATGCGCGCATGCGCGATGCGATGCTGGCGCAGGATTGCCTTTCCACGATCATCACGCTGGACCCTGCAGGTAAATCGGCGCGCCGTGTGGGATCAATGACCGGGTTTATCGAGGTACAGGCTGATAATGCCGCCCTGATTGCCGCAATGGCCAATCCGGCCATTCGCATCGTGTCGCTGACTGTCACCGAGGGCGGGTATTTCATCGATGCCGCCACTGGCAAATTTGACCCGACCGCCCCCGAGATTCTGGCCGATGCCGCTAACCCGGGCACCCCTGTCACGGCGTTTGGCGCGATTCTTGCCGCCCTTCGTCTGCGCAAAGCAGCAGGCGTGGCCCCGTTCACCGTGATGTCTTGTGACAACTTGCCTGGCAATGGCCACGTCGCAGAGGCGGCGGTGGTCGAACTGGCGCGCCTGTCGGATGCAGGCTTTGCCCATTGGGTGCAGGACAACGTCGCATTCCCGAATGGCATGGTGGACCGCATCACCCCTGCCACCGGCCCGCGAGAGCGTGCCTTGGCGCAAAGCTTCGGTCTGGCCGACCCGGTGCCGGTAACATGCGAGCCATTCGGTCAATGGGTGCTGGAGGATAACTTTCCATCGGGGCGCCCACCGTTGGAAAAGGTTGGCGTCACCTTTACCCCGCATGTGCATGCGTTTGAGATGATGAAGATCCGCATCCTGAACGGCGGCCATGCGATTATCGCCTATCCCGGGGGGCTGATGGATATCGAATATGTCCACGAGGCAATGGCGAACCCGTTGATTTCCGGCTTTCTGGACAAAGTCGAACGCGAAGAGATCATCCCCACCGTGCCGCCGGTGCCAGGCACCGATATTGCTGCCTATTACGACCTGATCCGGTCGCGGTTCTCCAATCCTGAAATCGGCGACACTGAACGCCGTCTGTGCCTTGACGGATCAAACCGCCAGCCGAAATTCATCATTCCGGTGATGCGCGATGTGCTGGCCTCGGGCCGGTTGCCCGTGGGGCTGATTTTGGAATCGGCTCTGTGGTGCCGATATTGCATGGGGGTGTCGGATTCCGGCGCACTTATCGAACCCAACGATCCGAGCTGGGACAGATTGCAAACCACCGCCAGGGCTGCCGCGTCGGACCCAAGTGTGTGGTTGGCGATGGAGCGGGAAGAGCTGTGCGCGGACGGTCGAACTCGTGGATTTGCACAAGACGCTGACTGACCTTTGCGGCGTGGCCGCTGGTGCGAAAACGGAGGGCGAGAGCCTCAAGCCGTTGATCGAAAATCCGGCGACGCCGTGGACGCACGCGGCTTATTCTCAAG
>JANNNF010000309.1:0-2642 GCA_031398405.1 Rhodobacterales bacterium
ATGGCGATAGGATCCCACCGCGCAATTTCGTCTTGGAGCACTTCCTGCCAGCCGTCGGCGCTATGGACGTTGCCGTGCGAGAGAGCACAGCATTCCAGATTTCGAATTGGTTGAACCGAGCCGATGGATGGTGGCAGCTGCAGCTGAAATGCCCGCTCAGGCAGACCCTTCCTGATCGCCATGGGTGGGGCTGACTGAGCTGTCCATGTCCAGCATGATGTGCTCCTTGTCACTTAAAGTGGACTACCTCATCTGGACCGCACACGAGCGGTCGAGCAAAGTTCGTCCTATCGCACCTGACGGGCGCTACTTCGTTGTAAAAGACAAGTTGTGGCGATGCACTAACCCGCATCTTCCCGAAGGCATTCGGCAAACGGCGCTTCGGGATCTTATGAACGCGCGGCGCGCAATCAAAGGTGCAAAAGGGGAAGCTGAATTAAAGTTTGCGCGAGCGCGGGTTCATGCAGCCAAAGTGTTCCTTGGTGAGAAGGGCCCTGTTTGGTGGAATGATGGCGCGTCGGACGTAGACAGACATCATCCGAAGAATTCGCAGTATGCTGAATGGTGGGCCGCATTCTCCGGCGCAAACGATGCTGAACCCACAGAAGAGCGTTATTTCTACGGGCAGGGCGTTGGCGATCATTCCTTGCCAGTCGCATAAAGATGAAGAACTTCATCCTCACCGATACCACCCAACTGTTCGAAAGCTTCCCCAGCCGATTGAAAATCAGTGATCCGCAGCTTCGGAAACACGAAGTACTTGTCTGCCACACGTTCCTGCGTAGCAGCATAGATGACGCGCTTTATGCCTGCAAACCGCATGGCAGATAGACACATCTCGCACGGCTGGAGTGTTGAGATCAACGTACAGTCGCCCAGATCTTTGCGGTCTTCACGTTGCGACAAGGCCGCGAGGGCCACCATTTCAGCGTGTTTGGTGGGATCATTGAACGTGTTGACCTCGTTTTCGGCGATCTCCAGTATCTGGTCAGCGCATACGATCGCTGCTGCAATGCCGTTCCGATTATCACTGCGTGCAGCGTCAAGAGCGCGCGCAATGGCCTGCCTCAGCGCCAGTGCTTCGGTCTTCGTTATTCGGGTGTCTTCAACCATCGGAACCATCCTGTTATTTACATTGTTAGTTACAGTCCGAACGGTGCGCAGGAGGTGAATATGCCCACTTTGAAACGCATCCTTGAAACTGCCCTTTACGTCGAAGATCTTGAGACCGCATGCGTGTTCTACCGGGACATCATGGGCCTCACACCAATAACCCGCGATGACAGGCTAGGTTCCTTCGATGTGGTTGGTCGCTCAATCCTGCTGTTGTTCATGCGTGGCGGCACAAAGTATGGCGCAAAGGCGGATGGCGGTAATATCATTCCGCCACATGACGGATCGGGTGCGCAGCACATTGCCTTCGAGGTGGATAAAGCAGAATTAGCGGCGTGGGAACAACACTTGTCGGACGCAAACATCGAAATTCTGAGCAGGACTGAATGGAAGCGCGGAGGGCGCAGCCTTTACTTCCGTGACCCGGACGGCCATCTGTTAGAACTTGCAGGAACGCCCGGAACCTGGCCGGGGCATTAACGGTTTCTGATGCGGGTCAGCCAAACGGCTGGGGCCGCGTCTAATCCCACCCCGAATGAGGTGCTTACAATGGAAGATCCGGTCGTTCCTTTTGATCTTGTCCGGATGTTCCTAGGATCTGAACCCCCGCTGTTCTATCTCGAAATCTTGGTCCGCACATGCGTGGTTTACCTCTACGCGCTGGTCCTGATCCGGTGGGTCGGCGGGCGCGGGGTCGCACAGATGTCGACGGTCGAGTTTCTGCTGGTGATCGCATTAGGGTCGGCTGTCGGCGACGCGATGTTCTATCCGGATGTTCCGCTGCTGCATGCAATGCTGGTCATCTCGGCGGTCGTGGTCATCAACTAGGTGCTCGACGTCTTGATCTGCCGCTATCAGCCGGTCGAAAAAGTCATAGACGGACGAACTGCCGAGGCGATACGCGATGGTGTCATAGTCGTCGAGACTGTGCGGGACGCCAAAATCGGCAAGAGTGAGTTGTTTGAAAGTCTGCGGCAAGCAGGGTTTGGCAATCTGGGGGAAGTGCGGCGCGCCTATCTTGAGTCGTCTGGCCGATTCAGCTTCTTTCGCGCAGATACCCCCCGACCAGGGCTGTCGGTAGAGCCAGCATGGGATGTCGAACCCCCGACGACAAATGGGCCAGGAGAGCACGTCGATCCGGTCGCGGGAATGGTATGCTGTGACTGCGGCACTCTTATCGCCGGTGCTAGAGTTCTGCCGGAACACTGTGCTTGCTGTGGGGGCTCCGTTTGGACGGCTGCCCTTGTTGCGGAACGTCACAACGGTTGAAGCAACGCGTCAGAGGCGCTGAGTTCGCTCTATCCGAGGCAATCATCGGTTGGTACCAGCATTTAAGCCGTGGCCTGATGCGTGAACGTCATTTGCTGCGACACACGATAACTCCGACCCCATCGTGGCGTTCACCGTATGAGCCAAGTAGTCTTTATCTAGTGACGAAAATACGTCGCCTTTACCGAGGGTGCGCTGCCGCCACCTGCCGCGACTGCGATCCCGCATCTGCTTCGGAGAACAGCCTTGAGCAAGTGAGA
>JANNNF010000391.1:0-5706 GCA_031398405.1 Rhodobacterales bacterium
ATTTTGTGGGTCGGCAGGATCATCGCCGGTCTTGGCGCGCAATTGGCGGATGTAGACACGCAGGCCTTGGCGTGAAGGACGCGTAGTGTGCGGGGGGCAGCGATGGTAGCTTTCGTGCAATCGATGCGGTAAGGTCGCGCACGATCTGTGAGACAAGAGTGAAGGAAAGCACCGGGATGCGGGATCACACGGAACTGGCACCAGGTGACATGCTGTGCTTTAACCTGTACGCCATCAGCCACGCCTTTACCCGGTTTTATCAGCCGCTGCTGGCACCACTTGGCCTGACCTATCCGCAATATCTGGTGATGATCAGTCTGCGCCATACCGATGGGCAGCGCGTGGGGCAGTTATCCGCAGATTTGCAACTGGAAACCAACACCTTGTCGCCCATGCTGAAACGGCTGGAGTCAGCGGGGCTGATCCGCCGTACCCGCTGTGATGCTGATGAACGAAGGGTGACGGTAAATCTGACCGAGGCGGGTCATGATATCGCCGCCAAGGCCGCAGAAATCCCCGATTGCATTGTGGGATGTCTTGGTTTGCCGATGGAGGATATAACACAAATGTCGTCCAGTCTGCGCAATCTGCGCGCCTTGTTGGCCGACAAAGAACCCCCAACCCCGTAGGATGGGCGATCCGCCCATCTTCCGCACCTCCTCATCTTGCGCACCCCCCATCCACCGCACCCCAACCCACCGCACCCGAGGTTGACCCCAGCCGCCCGCGCCACTAAGTCGCGTTATCCCCCTTCGCCAAGGAACCCGCCTTGACCAATCACCTGCATTTCAAAGACCTGCCCGATGGCCTGACCTTCGGGTCGATCGTGGCGATTGATACGGAAACCATGGGCCTTGACCCGCGCCGAGACCGGCTGTGCGTGGTGCAACTGTCAGATGGCAAAGGCGACGCGCATCTGGTGCAGATTGCCAAGGGACAGACCTCGGCCCCCAACCTGGAACGTCTGCTGACCGACCCTGCAGTGATCAAGCTGTTCCACTTTGGCCGCTTTGACGTGGCGGCGTTGCAAAAGGCCTTTGGCATCCGTACCGCCCCGGTCTGGTGCACCAAGATCGCCTCTCGGCTGATCCGCACCTACACTGACCGGCATGGGTTGAAGTATCTGCTGCTGGACTATGTCGGGGTTGATGTGTCCAAGGCGCAACAGACCAGTGACTGGGGGTCGGCCACGCTGACCGAGGCGCAAAAGGATTATGCGGCGTCGGACGTTTTGTATCTGCACAAGTTGAAAGCGGCACTGGAGGCCATTCTGATCCGCGAAGGCCGGATGGATCTGGCGCAGCGGTGCTTTGACTTTTTGCCAACCCGGGCCGAGTTGGACCTGATGGGATGGGACGAACCCAATGACCTCTTCCACCACTGACCTTTTGGCCACCGGGCAGCGGGTGATCCGGCGCGAGGCTGACGCGTTGGTGATGCTGGCCGATCATCTGGACGGCACCTTTGCGGCGGCTGTGGAATTGCTGATGGCAAGCTCTGGCCGGGTGATCGTATCTGGCATGGGCAAATCCGGCCATATCGCCCGCAAGATTGCCGCCACCTTTGCCAGCACCGGCACCCCTGCGCAATTCGTCCACCCCGCCGAGGCGAGCCACGGCGACCTGGGCATGGTGGCGCGCGGCGATGTGGTGATGGTGTTGTCCAATTCTGGCGAGACGTCCGAATTGGCCGATATCATCGCCCACACCCGCCGCTTTGACATTCCGCTGATCGGGGTGGCCAGCCGGGCGGGATCCACCTTGCTGCGCGAGGCGGATGTGGCGATCTTGCTGCCCAACGCGCCTGAGGCATGTGAGACGGGGATTGTACCCACCACGTCGACCACGATGACGCTGGCGCTTGGCGATGCGTTGGCGATTGCGCTGATGGAACACCGCGCCTTTACGCCTGACCATTTCCGCGTGTTTCACCCCGGCGGCAAGCTGGGGGCAAAGCTGCTGCGGGTGGCCGATCTGATGCACACCGACCTGCCGGTGGTGCACGGTGCCACCCCAATGAGCGAGACCTTGCTGGTGATCAGCGCCAGTGGGTTCGGCGTGGTGGGGGTGACAGATACGGAAGGCACGCTGGTCGGCGTTGTCACTGACGGCGACTTGCGCCGCCACATGGCGGGCCTTTTGTCGTTGACTGCGGGCGAAGTGATGACCCGTGCGCCCCGCACCATTGCCCCGGACGCGCTGGCGGAAAAGGCGCTGTCGCTGATGAATGACCGCAAGATCACTTGCCTGTTCGTGGTGAACCCGGTGTCGCACGGTATTCCTGCGGGCATTTTGCACATCCATGATCTGCTGCGCGCGGGCGTGGTCTGACAGGTGGCCCGCGCGGATACCCATACGCGGCTGGTGGGCTGGCTGAAGGTCGCCCTTCCGCTTGCAGCACTGGCCATCTTGTCCACGCTGTTTCTGGTCGCCCGCACCATCGACCCCACTGACGCGCTGCCCTATGCCGAAGTGGATGTCGAGGCGAGGGTACGCGAGCCTCGGATGACCGCCCCGGAATATGCGGGCGTTACCAGCGATGGCGGGGCCATCACGCTGACCGCGACAGAGGCCCGACCCCAAGACAATGGCGACACCAGCGCCTCTGCCGTTCTGGCGACGCTGATGGCCCCCGACGGTGGGACAACACAGCTCAAAGCCGCCACCGCGCGCATAGACGCCACCGCAGACCAGGTGCATCTGACCGGTGGTGTGCAGGCCGAAACATCAACTGGCTATCTGATCATGGCTGATGCAATGGTCGTCGAGCTGGACAGGTCCGGCCTGCACAGCGAAGGGTCAGTGGTGGCAACCGGGCCACCGGGCAAACTTTCTGCGCAAACCATGGCGCTTGAGGCCGATCCCGCCGCAAAAGGCAGCTATCTTCTGGTTTTCAAGACGGGCGTGAAGCTGATATACCAACCCGGCAACTGACCGGTTCATTTGAGGCTAGGCATGACATTTTCTTTGCGCGGACTGGTTTTTTTGGCAGCCATGGCTGTCGCCATGACAGCGCAGGCGCAACAGGCGACCATCGCTTTTGGCGGATTGAAGCAGGACACGACCCTTCCCGTTGAAGTGCAGGCCGACCAACTGGCGGTCAACAACGCCGATGGCACCGCTGTGTTCACCGGAAATGTGCTGGTGGGCCAAGGTGAAATGCGGCTGGCGGCGGGTGCGGTGCGGGTGGAGTACGGGGCGGATGGCAAATCCATTCAGCGCCTGTTTGCCAGCGGTGGCGTGACGCTTAGCAACCTTGCCGATGCGGCAGAAGCGCAGGATGCGGTGTACAGCATCGACAGTGGCAAAGTGGTGATGACTGGTGATGTGCTGCTGACCCAAGGGCAATCGGCGCTGTCGGGGCAAAAGCTGTCGATTGATCTGAAAACCGGCACCGGCACGATGGAAGGCCGCGTGTCCACCACCTTTATCCCGGCCAAAAAGGAATGACAGCAACGCGGCCTGATCTGACGGTGACTCTCGGCTCTGCGGGGCTGCAGATCCGCAACTTGCGCAAGTCCTACAAACAGCGCCCGGTGATCCGTGATGTGTCGATGGACCTGCGGCGCGGCGAAGTGGTGGCCCTGCTGGGGCCGAACGGGTCTGGCAAGACCACCTGCTTTTATTCGAGTGCCGGGCTGGTGACGCCCGAAAGCGGGCAGGTTCTTATCGACGGCAAGGATGTGACCGCCCTGCCGATGTACCGCCGTGCGCGTCTGGGCATCGGGTATCTGCCACAGGAAGTATCAATCTTTCGCGGGTTGTCGGTGGAGGATAACATCCTCGCCGTGCTGGAAATTGCTGTGACCGACCGTCATAAACGGCGCGAGCGGCTGGAGGAACTGCTGTCAGAATTTTCCATCACTCACCTCCGCCGCACCCCCGCGCTTGCCTTGTCGGGCGGTGAACGACGGCGGGTGGAAATCGCGCGCTGTCTGGCGGCAGACCCGAAATATCTGTTGCTGGACGAACCTTTTGCCGGGGTGGACCCGATTGCCGTGGGCGAAATTCGCGGGCTGGTGCATGACTTGAAGGCACGGGGCATTGGTGTGCTGATCACCGACCACAACGTGCGTGAGACGCTGGAAATTGTGGACCGTGCTTATATTCTGCATGACGGCAAAGTGCTGATGAGCGGTACCACGGATGAGGTGGTGCGCGATGAAACCGTGCGCCGCGTCTATCTGGGCGAAAATTTCAGGATTATTTGATCGGGCACAGGCGGTTTCTGATGGCTTGCGATCGCCCATTTGGGTGGCCTTCCGCCGAATTACGCAAACTGTCACGATTCTGTTGACAAGTGGCCTCCCCCTGTCGCCAAATACCCTTGATGCGTGCGCAAACAGCCCATTTCAAACCTCTGCCAGCGGCTGAAACCCAGCCCCGCATCTTGGCTGTATGTACCCGAAATACAAAACAAATTCCAAAACCCACCGCGCCTGCCGCCTTGGTCTGCGCGCGTGGGGCAACTGCGCGAAGGAGGCATCATGCGCTATCAGATCTCTGGCAAACAGATCGACATTGGCGAGGCCCTGCAAACTCATGTGAAAGCCGAACTGGGCGAGGTCGTGGAAAAATACGCCCAGCGCCCCACCGAATGTATCGTGGTATTTTCAAAGGTGGCGCATGAACATGTCTGCGAAACCGTGATCCATTTGTCCACCGGACTGAACGCCCAGGCCAAGGGCCATGCCACTGAAATCTATGCTGCTTTTGAATCGTGCCGCGAAAAGATGGACAAGCAGTTGCGCCGCTACAAGCGCCGTATCCGCAACCACCACCGCGACCGTACGGCACCTGTTGAATTCGGGACGGGTTCCTCTTATATCCTCGCTCCATCCGAGGAAACCGAGGATGCCGAGGCCGATACGCTCACGCCCATCGTGATCGCCGAAATGGAGACGAAGATCCCTTCGATCACCGTTGGCGAAGCCGTGATGCAGCTTGATCTGAACGGCCAACGCATGCTGGTTTTCCGCAACGAAGGGCATGGCGGCGTGAATGTGGTATACCGTCGCGAAGACGGGCATATCGGCTGGATCGACCCGCGCAACAGTATGTAACGCAGTCGCAAGACGGGCGCAGGAATAACGGCAGTTCATGGAACTATCCAAGCTACTTATGCCATCGGCCGTCAGGGTCGTCGGACAGATGACCAGCAAAAAACGTCTCTTCCAGGAATTGGGAGAGATCGCGTCGCAGGCCTACGGGCTGACTGCCGCCATTGCCATTGACGGTTTGCAGGAACGTGAAAGCCTTGGGCCAACCGGTGTGGGACATGGCATCGCCCTGCCCCATGCGCGGTTGCAGGACTTGGGCAAGATCGTGGGCGTGTTCCTGCGGCTGGAAAAACCGCTGGATTATGATTCCGTTGACCGCCAACCGGTTGATCTGGTGTTCGGGCTGTTTGCCCCCAAGGATTCAGGCGTGGACCATCTGAAGGCGCTGGCGTTGGTGTCACGCACCATGCGCGACCCGGCGATCTGCGCCAAGTTGCGGGCGAATACGGATGCCGGCAAGCTGCACGCAATTTTGACGGAAGCCCGGGCACCGCAGGCCGCGTGAGAGTTTCGGCGTGGCAGCGGGGGGGCCCCCCCCCCCCCCCCCCGCAATATTAGACAAAAAAAAAAAAAATTTTTTTATTTTTTTTTGTGTGGTTGTGACCCGGGGGGGCCCCACGACGCGGGTTTTTGGGGGGGGGTGGGGG
>JANNNF010000447.1:0-6188 GCA_031398405.1 Rhodobacterales bacterium
TTTTTGTCTCAAATTCGGCTGGCTGTAGCCTGCATTACCTGTGTGCCTGTCAGCATGTCGATCTGCGCGAAAAATTCAATCGCCAGCAGCCTGACGCCCTTTACATACATCCGTGAATGTTTGTCAGCGACTGCGAAGCCACGGAGAGCCTGAGGCGCCGCAGTGGGTTTGACGGGTAAAAACGGCATCATGATCTTGGAATTCGCCCGTGACCACATGGCAAGGCCGGTTCTTCGGAGTGACAAATCCGGAACCAGGAATGCCGCGCGTGCTGACCAGAAACGCGGCCTTGCAGAGCCACCCAATGCTACTGTCGATTGCCCGGTTCCGTCGAATGGTATGTTTGCCCGGAACGGACCAGCAGACAGGAGAGTTACAGGCCAGACTGGCGAACGCTGCGGGCCATCGCCTCGCCAATCTCGGCAGCGGCGGTGATACCTTGCACGAAGGGTCGGTCGTGCATCAGATAAGGGATCGCCCCAAACAGTATTTTCCCGGCAAATGCAGGCGGTGTTGTCAAACCGAAATCTTTGTCTACAGGCGGAATGTCTGCCCCTTCGGCCAGCAATGCCTTTCGCAGAGTGGGGAAGGGCAAATCCTTGGATGTCTGCGCCTTTTGCCCCCGAGCGTCGATGAACACGTCATAAGTATAGGATTTCCCCTGCGCCGTAATCACCGTTTTACTGTCTTGCTGCTGCAAGGTGTAATCCTTGCCCAGTGCCAAAACTCCCAGTACCCCAGCATCATGCAGGGCCAGCAGGCGACGGATGGATTCAGACGGCACGGCGGCGTAATTGTCGGTGAATACGGTTTTGAGGCCTGCATCAAACCGCTCGCGGTCGGCGTCAGAAAAATCTGGCACCAGACGCTCTACCTGTTCGTGCATCCGTAAAATCGCATAGCGCCATGGCACAGTGATCTTTGCCGCCTTGTTGCGTTCAACCTCGTCAAGGTTTTCGCGCGCCCATTTGAACGGATCTTCCGCCTCACGCGCCGCGAAATAGGCGTCGGCAAAGTTGTCAGCAGTCAAGTTATCCAGCCCGATGAACTTGGCATAGCCGGGATCGGCACCTGTGATCTCGGCCTTGAACAGGGCAAACACGGCCTCATAGATGTTGGATCCGCCACGGGCGTCTTCCAAAGCGTCTTCGGTCATGTGCGTCAGCGGAGTGTGCGGAATCGGGCAGTAGAAATCAGCCTCTGGCAGCACGCCCGTCCAAGACATCAGTGTGATTTTCAGGGCATCTGTAGAGGGTGTAAACCTCAAGCCATCGCCCTTTGTCCGACGAAAATTGCCGTGCTGGTTTGCCACCGCCATCGCCGCGTCAATCGAACTGAGCGAGGTGCCCATGATGCCGACGTCACAGGCCGGAATGTCCGCATCAATCAGGCCCGACCACGGGCTGGGAAAATAGCTGCGGGTTGCTTCATCCTCATCCGGAAAGACATGCCCCGTGGCAACAATCACCCTATCAAACCGGGCATCCACCGCGCCTGTCCCGTTGGTGAGGTGCAAGACATCATCCAGCACAGCGATATCGGTGATTTCGGTGGCTTCATTGATCGTTACCTCGTGGCCGCGTTCGCGGGCACGGTTCACCAGATCCATCAACTGATCGCGAAAATATTCGCCCAAGAGCAGACGCGGGGTGAATTGCCGGGCGTCCAGATCCTCAGGGTCAAGCCCATAGCCGCGCAGGCGCGTGGCGGATTGGGTTTCCATCCAATCCAGATAAGTCATGGTTATGGGGGGAATTTCGATGCTCGCGATATTTGCCAGCATGGCCTTGCTGGCTGTTTCGGACGAGTAGGGCATGCCGATACCCGCTTTTTCGCCCTTCTCGAACAGCCAGATCGACAGCGGAGTTTCGTGCTCAATCAGGTTACGGAAGGTGTAAATTCCGGTCGGGCCGGTGCCGATGATGGAAATGGTTTTTGGCATGAGGCGGCCCTTTGCGTGCATACCCACGGAAAGCCGCCGACCGCCCCGTTGGTTCCCACAAGAATTGAGGCCTGCCGTCAGGCTTTGCTAAACAGTTTGGGCCTGCGCAATCTGCCGCGGAACAAGCCGCGCTTGCTCAGCGATTCAAACACCTCTTCGGGGCCGTCGGGATCGAGAATTTCGTTGTCAGCGATCCATGCCTCCAGCGAGGAAAGCTCTGGCGTCACGTAGGGCACCAGCGACCGACCAGCACCGCGCAGCGTCTCTATTGCACGGATCAATGATCCTTCGCGCGCATAGGCCGCGGCCACCGCGTCGGTCGTTTGTCCCAGATGTTCGGCAACCAGATCGTGGCGCAAATCGGCAATGCGTCGAGCCAGAACACCGCTGTTGTCCTGGTCCGCGTCCAGCACCACATCACATTCGGAATCCAGTCGCATCGACCGATTGTTGAAATTCGACGAGCCGATCCGCAGAATTCGGTCATCGACGATCATCATTTTTGCATGAACGTAGATCGGTTTTTCTTGCGCCGTGACCGGGTGATAAAGAGCAAACCGCCCACGCGGGCCGTGGCGGCGCAACGATTCCACCAGCCGGGCACGGGTGTTGTCCATTGCCAAAGGTTCCAGCCAGCCATCAGTGCCGGTAGGGTTGATGATCACCACCTCGGGGCCGTCAGGTTCCTCTAACCTGCTGGCCATGGCGGCCGCGATGCGGCGCGATGCAAAATATTGGCTTTCGGCATAGATAAGCGTTTTGGCTTGCGCGATCGTGTCCAGATACAGCGCCTCTACCTCGCGCACGGGGGCTTCGTCTGCGACAGATGGTTGACTGCGGGCGATGCCGATACGGGCAGGGTGGGCTAGGGGAACTACCGCCTTTGGCCATGCAACCGGGTCTGCGACGACGGGCTGCAACACTTCACCACACGCCCGCTGCCAGCGCAGCCTGCTATGGTCGCCAATCGCACGGGCCGCTGGGCCTTCAAATATGCTGGCAAGGTCATGCCACGGCATCATTTGCTTGCCAGATGGTGTGGTGCGTGCAGGCTGCACGTCGGCATGTTCGCGAGTGTCCCAACGGTTCATCGTCATGTCGATACCGCCGCAAAAAGCGATGCTGTCATCCACCACCAGCAATTTCTGGTGGTGCGAGGCGATGGCGGAAAGCGTAGCGTCCATCCGCGCCGTGATGCGCTTGTGCGCCTTCCAGCGCAGCAGATACAAGATGTTGGTGCCACGAAACAGATTGCTGAAGGTGCGCGAGTCCCACTGCAACAGCCGGATGTGCAGGTTGGGTTCACGGTCCACCAGCCACAGGATAAAATCACCCAACGTATCGGGCGCGCCATCATTCTGACCAGGTGATCCCAGCCGGATACGGGCGTCAAAATCCCAGCCGATCAGCATGATACTTTTCTTGGCCTTCATCATCGTTTCGCGGGCGGCCAAAAAATACTGTTCGGCATCAATGATCACCGAAAACCGCTCTGCCTGCTCGATACGCCAGCAGTTGCGACCCGGTTCAATTAGCTTCGACATCGTGATCATTCCCGGCTGAGTGTGTAGGTCCGCAAGGGGCCACCATCTTACTATATCGGCCAAACCCGGCTTTGGCACGGGGTCATCACGCGTGCCCTCCGCTTAACACTGCTCGCGGGTCGATGGTTCCACACCCGCGTCAGCGATTGGCAACCGCTAGTTTTGGTGCAGCTCTGCGTGCTAATTTGGGTCACCTGACGTTCGAAGGCCAAGGGGCTTTTGGCCCCCAATGGTGAATGCCGACGGCACAGGTTGATCCGTGTCGCCCCTTTTATGGTTTACCTTGAAAACCACCGCCGGGTAACGGATGCGCCGTGATCCATTCGTTCAGCATCAATATTTCGACACCAAGATTATCAGCGATCTGTTTGCGTGACAGCCCATCCTTAGGGAAAAAGTCACCCAAGCTGTTTCCTGAGCCTTCGAATTCAGCGCGGTCCGCTGCGCATCCTTGCCAAATTCATCCGTTCTGACTGTGTGCACAGCTCTGCTTCTTTGCTGCTTATCAAGATATCAAAGGTGCCACACCAAACCGCGACGAGACAAGCGCTGCGCATCAGGCATGAAACCTTGGCCGCCAGTGTGCCTGTTACCCGGCCAGTTGGACGCGCAATTCGACTTTCGGGTGCGTAATGACACAGCCGAAGCACAGAAAGCCATCCTTTCGGACGGCAACGTGTCTAGCCTGATCGACACTGGCCTGTTCGACATCGAACAGACCGTGATAGACGGGCGCACCGGTGAAGTCGCGCCGGACGTTCCGGGCACAACGCGCTTCCGCCCGGGCGATACCTTGCAAGTCCGTGTAGATCAGATTGCCGAACCAGATAGCGTTTAATAATCAGGTGTTGATTTAGATACCCAAGTCCTTCGCTGCGATCCCTAACGCCGAAACCAAGGAATATGTCGTGATCAATCCAGTCATTCTTTGCGGAGGCAGCGGAACGCGCCTCTGGCCACTGTCGCGCAAAAGCTATCCAAAACAGTTTGCCAGGATTGCAGGCGACCAGACGCTGTTTCAGGCCAGTGTCAGCCGCCTGCGCGGCGAAGGCTTTGGACCGCCGGTGATCGTCACCAATGTGGATTTCCGGTTCATCGTTCTGGAACAGCTTGCTGAGATCGGGGTGACCGAGGCAACGGTTCTGGTCGAGCCGTCTGTCAGGAACACCGCTGCGGCGGTTCTGGCCGCGGCCGAGGCGCTGATGGCCACAGATCCGCAGGCCTTGATGCTGGTTGCGCCGTCTGATCATTTGATCCCCGACGCCGCCGCCTTTCGCGCTGCCGTAACGGCCGGAACGGCTGCCGCAACACTGGGCACGCTGGTGACCTTTGGGATCATTCCGACACGGCCCGAAACCGGGTATGGCTACCTTGAATTGAAGGCTCCCCGGCAACCGGGTGCAGCGCTTGTGCCAATCGCGCTGAAGCAGTTTGTCGAAAAACCCGACGCGGCCCGCGCCACCGAATTTGTCGAGGGCGGTCGCCATTTGTGGAACGCTGGGATTTTTCTGTTTTCGGTTGCGGCGATCCGCGCCGCGTTCGAAGCGCATGCCCCCAACCTGTGCGCGCCGGTTCGCGCCGCTGTGGCGCAGAGCAAGCCAGATCTGGGATTTGTGCGCCTTGATCAGAACGCCTGGAACAATGCCGAGTCAATCTCGATCGACAACGCGGTGATGGAGAGGGCTGACAACCTTGCCGTCGTGCCGTTCGATGGCGAATGGTCCGATCTGGGGGGCTGGGACGCCGTGTGGGAGGTTTCCGGCCCGGATGAACGTGGAGTCGTGGCCACGGGAACCGCCTCGGCGATAGACTGCCGCGACACTTTGCTGCGGTCAGAAGCCGACACGATAGAACTCGTCGGAATCGGGCTTGACAACATCATCGCGGTTGCGATGCCCGACGCCGTGCTGGTCGCGCACAAAAGCCGCGCGCAGGACGTGCGCATTGCCGTTCAGGTCTTGAAAGACAAGCGGGCAAAGCAGGCAGAACAGTTTCCAATAGACCACCGCCCGTGGGGGTGGTTTGAGACGCTTGTGCTGGCCGACCGGTTTCAGGTGAAGCGTATTCACGTGCATCCCGGGGCCGCTTTGTCGCTGCAAAGCCACGTCCACCGGTCCGAGCACTGGATCGTGGTTTCGGGCACGGCACGGGTGATCGTCGACAAGGAGGTGAAACTGCTGACCGAAAATCAGTCGGTCTATATCCCCCTTGGCGCGATCCACCGGATGGAAAATCCCGGAAAGGTGCCGATGGTTCTGATCGAGGTCCAGACCGGGGCCTATCTCGGCGAGGATGACATCATCCGGTACGAAGACATTTATGCACGATCCTGATACCAAACGCCTATATCCCGGGTGTCAGGTAGCGATTGTCGCTGCAAAACCCGGCCCCCCCGTTCCGGACCGAGAGGATCACCGCCGAGCATTATTCTGGCGTTGTCTTCGTCGGCCGGATCAAGGCGGAGAGGGGGGTCGAAGATCTGATCGCGGAGGCGGCAGGCAGGCAAAGGCCTGGCGGTGATCGGCGATGGCCCGTTGCGCGAACCGCGGGTTTCGCGAAATCTGATCGTAGCAGCATTCGACATTGATCGGGACGTCGTGGACCAACACCCGAACTGACTCCTGCATGTCGAATGGCGGCTCGGCTACCTTGCGGCAACCCAAACGAACTTGCAGCCAGCAGGATGCGCGAATTTCTATCGC
>JANNNF010000539.1:0-4326 GCA_031398405.1 Rhodobacterales bacterium
TTGCCACTTCGGCGGCCTGACGATGCCTTGCCCTGGTCAAGGTCGTTGCTGAAGCTGAAAACTGCCCTAAAACAACGCTGATTTCAGACAGCAAATGATCCAAGCCATTGCCCGTTTTACCTGATACCGCCAAACCACCGACAGCAGGCGGCTGCAAATCGGCCTTACCGACCACAACGATATCGTGTTCAGCAGGCATCAGCCAATCTCGCGCATCCCCGCCATCACTCAGCAAATAGACACGCAGATCGGCCATACGCGCCCGGTCTAGTGCACGATCAACCCCCATTCGTTCCAAAACATCCGTTGTCTCCCGCAGACCTGCCGTATCCAGAAAAGTGACCGCTAGCCCGGCCAAATCCATCCGAACTTCAATTACATCTCGGGTCGTTCCCGCAATATCCGAAGTCATCGCCGCCTCCCGACCCGCAAGCGCGTTCAAAAGCGTTGATTTCCCGGCATTGGGCGCACCCAAAATCGCCACCTCGTAGCCATCGCGCACGCGTTCCGCCGCCTGAGCCCCTGCCAACTCTGTCTGCAGTTCTGCGATTAATTCGGTAATTAGCCCGCGGACTTCTGGAGACACATCAATCGGCACTTCTTCGTCGGCAAAATCAATCGTCGCCTCGATCAGCGCCGCTGCCCGGATCAACCTCGTCCGCCAGCCTTCCACCCTCTGCCCCAACGCCCCCGACAGCACTCGGTAGGCTTGCCGCCGCTGCGCCTCGGTCTCAGCGTCGATCAGGTCAGCAAGTCCCTCAACCTGTGTCAGGTCGATTCGACCATTCTCCAACGCCCGTCGGGTGAACTCCCCAGCCTCCGCCATTCGCAATCCAGGCTGTGCTCCCAGCGCCCGCAGCACGGCGGCAACCACCGCTTGGCTGCCGTGCAAATGAAATTCAACAACCGGCTCACCAGTAAAGCTTGCTCCAGAAGAAAAGGTCAGAACCAGCGCCTCATCCAGCGCAATACCGTCCCAAGAAAGCCGGCGCAACGACGCCCGCCGGGCCTCTGGCACATCACCACACAGCGCAGCACAGGCTGTGAACGCCGACGGGCCAGACAGTCGTAATACGGCAACCCCGGCCTTGCCACGCGCCGTAGCCAAAGCATAAATCGTATCCATAACGATTTAACCTGTTGATTATAAGAGTATTACGAGTTCATCGAGTCAAAGAAGTCGCTGTTCGACTTCGTCTGCTTCAACTTCCCGATCAAGAACTCAATCGCATCCGTCGTGCCCATCGGATTCAAGATCCGCCGCAGCACATAGGTCTTTTGCAGATCCGACTTCTCGATCAAAAGATCTTCCTTCCGGGTACCAGATTTCAAAATATCCATTGCCGGGAACACCCGCTTGTCTGCGACTTTACGGTCCAGCACGATCTCTGAGTTACCGGTGCCTTTGAATTCTTCAAAGATCACCTCGTCCATGCGGCTACCGGTGTCAATTAGCGCGGTCGCGATAATCGTCAGCGACCCACCTTCTTCAATATTGCGCGCCGCCCCAAAAAACCGCTTCGGCCGCTGCAACGCATTGGCATCAACACCACCTGTCAATACCTTGCCACTCGATGGCACCACCGTGTTGAACGCGCGGCCCAGTCTTGTGATCGAATCCAGCAAGATCACCACATCACGCTTATGCTCGACCAGTCGCTTGGCCTTCTCAATCACCATTTCTGCCACCGCAACATGCCGAGTCGCCGGTTCGTCGAAGGTGGAACTCACCACCTCACCCTTAACTGACCGCTGCATATCGGTCACTTCCTCGGGCCGCTCGTCGATCAGCAACACGATCAAATAACACTCTGGGTGATTGGTCGCGATGGAATGGGCGATATTCTGCAACAACACTGTCTTACCCGTCCGAGGCGGCGCCACGATCAGGCCGCGCTGGCCCTTTCCGATCGGGGCCACCAGATCGATAATCCGGGCCGAGCGATCCTTTACGGTAGGATCTTCCACCTCCATCTTAAATCGCTCATCGGGATACAGTGGCGTCAAGTTGTCAAAATGCACCTTGTGACGCGCCCGCTCGGGATCGTCAAAGTTGATCATCGTCACTTTAGTCATGCAGAAATAGCGCTCATTCTCACGCGGCGCTGCAATCACGCCCTCAATCGTATCGCCTGTGCGCAATGAAAATTGCCGCAGAATATCTGGTGAGACGTAAATATCATCCGGTCCCGGCAGATAGTTTGCCGACGGGCTGCGTAGAAACCCGAAGCCGTCCTGTAACACCTCCAGCACACCGTCGCCGCCAATTTCCCAGCCGTCCTCCGCATGCTCTTTCAGCAGCGCGAACATCATCTCGCCCTTGCGCATCGACGGCGCGTTCTCGATCTCCCATTCCTCGGCCATCGCCAGCAGGTCGGCAGGCGTTTTGGCTTTCAGATCAGCAAGGTTGAGGCGTTCAACAACAGGCAGGGCAACAGTGGTCATCAGATATACCTTGGGGTTTTCACGCCCATGGGGCGCAAGACAACAGATCAGAGATGGGAAATGTCATGGGCCGGACGGCCCCGCAAAACGCACCTAACCATCGCCCCGCCAAAAGTCAACAAATCAGAACTTCACGATCACACTGAACACAATCACCAACAGCAAAACCGTCGGAACTTCATTCATCATTCGGTAAGTGCGCCCGCTCAGCACCGTATCCCCTGTGACAAACAGCTTACGCTGCCCAGCCAACCACATGTGAAACCCCGTCATCGCCAGCACAGCCGCAGCCTTAGCCCAAGGCCAGACCATCGACCAATCCACAATCCCGGGCGTCACCACCAACGCCAGCCCAAAAACCCAGGTCGCGATCATCGACGGGTTCATGATCGCCCGCAGCAACCGCCGCTCCATGGTTTGAAACAGCTGATCAGTTTCGCCCCCCGCAACCACCACTTCGGCGTGGTACACAAACAACCGGGGCAAGTAAAACAACCCCGCCATCCAGGCAATCACCGCCACCACGTGCAGCGCCTTCACCCACGGATAGGCCACCGCCAGAAAATCACCCATTCCATTCCCCGCTTTCTTTCTTCTTCTATAAAGAAGATTCTATAAAAGAAATGATGATGATGTAGGGGCCGTGGATATCTTGATATCTTCATCCGCCCCCAAGGTTTTCCACACCGTGAAGGCTGTGGAAAACCCCAGCCAATCGTCAACCCCGATGAATAGGTCTCAGGATAATACTGTAAAATCAAGTATATGTACCTTCATTATCTCTAAAAACACCCACACTCCTTCTTCCCCACACCATCGGGAAAACATTCCGCCCACACGCCGCCCGCCGTACTTTGCACAGCGGGAAAACCCACCCCCGCACTTGACAAGTCTGCCTGAAGTCAGCCCCTTTGCCTGCAACCCAGCTTTGTCCCTCGGTCGCAACACCGGAACAAAGCAAGCTTATCCACAAGGCGGTCCCCATGGCCCTGATCCTCGCCTCTGCCTCGGAAATTCGCCTGCGCCTGCTCACCGCCGCGGGCCTGACCGTCCAGGCTATGCCCGCACGCATCGACGAATCCCATATCCTCGCCGCCTTACACGCCGAAGGTGCCAGCCCCCGCGATATTGCCGACACCTTGGCCGAGATGAAGGCCCGCAAGCTCGCCGATCGGCACCCCGCCGACCTGATCATCGGCTGCGATCAGGTGCTCGACTATGGTAACCAACCTTGGTCTAAACCCGAAACCCCCGCCGGTGCCCGGGCTCAGCTCGCCATCCTGCGCGGCCAAACCCACCACCTGCACTCTGCAATAGTCCTCTATGAGGGCGCAAAACCGATTTGGCGGCACATCGGGCGTGCTGATCTTAGCATGCACCAAGTCTCGGATGCTTATCTGGATGATTATGTCGAACGCAATTGGCACAGTATCCGTGACGCTGTTGGCTGCTATAAGCTGGAAGAAGAAGGCATCCGCTTGTTCAGCGACATAAAAGGCGACTATTTTACCATTTTGGGCCTGCCAATTTTGCCGCTTCTGGCCTATTTTCGCACAAAGGGGGTTATTGCAACATGATAGATCAACCCCGCATCCCGCTGGCCGGCGTCATTGGCCACCCCGTTGCCCACAGTCGCAGCCCCGCCCTGCATGGCTACTGGCTTCGGCGCTACGGCATCAAAGGCCACTATATCCCAATGGATATCGCCCCCGTCGATCTGGCTGCCGCCTTGCATATAATGCCCAGTATGGGCTTTGTCGGGGTCAACATCACCCTGCCCCATAAAGAAGCGGTGTTGCACATCGCCGATATCATCACAGATCGGGCCGCCCTGATCGGGGCCGCCAATACGCTGATCTTCCGCAAGGATGGCAAGATCCA
>JANNNF010000086.1:0-11222 GCA_031398405.1 Rhodobacterales bacterium
ATCGCCACAAGCGGTCCCGGCAACGCCAACATGAAATCCACCCAGCGCATGACCGCCGAATCGACCAGGCCTCCGAGATAGCCCGAGAGAAGGCCAAGCAGGGTCGCCACCGAGAACGCAGCGGCGGCGACGACGACCGGGCCGACCAAGGCCGTTCTTGCCCCGTAGATAACGCGCGACAGGACATCGCGGCCGAGAAGGTCCGTCCCCGCGATGTGGGCAGCGGAAGGCGGCGCATCGCCGACCGCGAGTTGCTGGAGTGAGGGCGAATAGGGGGTTCATGGCTGATCCGGGTGTTGGACGGCGCTTCCAGAACGGCGCGGGCGTCTTGCATCGTGCCGATCCCGCCCAGACCGCTGCTGTCACGCACAAAGGCGGTGGCGGGGGCAATTTTCGGTCCCCATGGAACCTGCCACAAACACCATCTTGTCCAGTGCGTGCGTGTGGCGTGATCGTCGAAGGCCGGCTCGTTTGGCGCGCCCCAATCCCGCATCACGGCGGCAACATCCGTCAGCATCAAAAGCACGTCGGCGTCCATTGCCTGCGCCAGCAACGCAGCGGTGCGGTCTTTGTCGATCACGGCTTCAACCCCTTGCATGTCGCCTGCATCGTTGCGGATCACCGGAATCCTACCGCCCCCCGCACAGATCACGCAAACGCCCGCGTCAAACCAGCAAGTGGAGTGCACTCAATCCAAGAATACGTTGCGGTAGAGGAGAGGGAACAACACGGCGCGAACCAATCTGGGACGGACACCAATGACCACAGGTGTTCCGTCCCGATCAACTTGCTCTATTCGGTGGTATAGACAGGACCGTTGGGTTTGTTCGGCTGATCAATGGCGGGATCGGCGCGGTCCACCTCAACCCGCGTCAACAGCGTGGCACATTCTGCGCCGGGTGGCAGGGCGTTTACCAATTCTTGTGCAATAAGATAGCCGATCATGCCATCAATTTCGGCCCCTAACACATCCAAGGGCCACAGCGCTCGCGGCGCGTAGGATGCCGCCTGCAAGGCCAGCAGCCCACCTTGCGGGCCGTTACCATGCGCTACAATAATCTGGTGATCGCGGGCCAGATCAGCCAATGCCAACGCCTCAATCCGAACATTCGTTCGCTGCGTTTCATAGGTTATCGGTTCGCCGCGTTTCAGTAAGGCATTGTCGCCAAGGGCCACCACGATCCGCATCCAAGGCTCCTGACGTGGCGACAAGCACCGCTTTGATTGTGTGCATCCGGTTCTCGGCTTGGTCGAACATAACGGACGCGGGGGGATTCGAACACCTGATCCGTGACCTCCATGCAGTCAATGCCGTGGGTCCGGAAGGTCGCCTCTCCCACCTCGGTGTCGCGGTTCCGCCGATCAGGACGGCGGAGAGCTTTGCAGCGTCCATCTCCATCAGACTGACCAGCAGATCATCCGACAGGCCAACGCCTACCGAATTGTCGTTGACCCGCGCGGACAGCAGCCATCGACGCGCCTCCATCTCGCGCAGCGTCGCGGCACGCGCCCGATCACCCATGACAACGGCAGAGGTGGGGGTAATCAGGTTTACGATGCCGCTGCCGGTGGCAAAGGCAGTCACGACCAGATTGCGCATGACGCCTGCGAAATCGGCAACCGGGGCAAGGATCGGCATCGAGAACACCGCATGGCCCGAGGTGGAGGGCACAAAAATGACATCCCCACTTCGATCCAGTGAATTATGGTGATAAACGCAGTTGGTGCCAGACCCGCGACTGTGGGTTCCGCGCTGTGCAGATTGGGGTCAGTGATAAGCCCACATCCATCCCCATGACATTTCCGCGCGCAAGGCCAATCATCACCTCCACCCCAGCAGATCGCGGGCACCGGTCAAACACGCCTCGACCAGCCGCGCCTCGCCCAGACGGGCGATGGCTGCGACCAGAAACAGCCCCGACACCTGCGCCATCCACCAGCCTTGACTGGCCACGCCCCAAAACAGCAAGGCGAATGTCAGCCCAAACAGAACAAGGAAAATCTGGTGCAGGCCGGTAAACTTTGTCCCCATCGCGACCTTGCCACCCAGAAAATGCGCCTCATTCACGGACTTCTTGTCGAAGACCAGCGACCTGGTCGGATCTGCCTTGACCCGCGCCACATCGCGCATGACGAACAACCCAGCTGACAGCCAGACTGGCCAGCCGCAACCCTATCCAATCAGCAAACGTCACCCCAGCCGCGTCAGACGCGATTACGCTGAAAAAGGCTTGACCCGAGCACGCCGATGCCCGCGCCCAACAAGATTACCGCCACCGCGACGACGGTATCGTATCCAGCGGCGATCATCACGGGGATCAGCAACACATAAAAGGCCAGTGTCTTCTCGGCTATGCCGTAGGTCCAAGCACAAAGAGCACCATCAGAAACGGGACCATCCAATTTTCGCGCCCCTTTAGCCGCACCATGGCCCGCGCGATGGCCGCTACAATCGCCCCGGTTGTGGTGGCGACCCCAATGAAACCGCCGATGATCAGTACGAAAAGCGACACGTCGTTGGCATTCGCGGCATCAGTGCCGGGGTCGTAAAGTCCGGCGATGGGTGCAAGGATCGCGTCAACCACGCCCTGCGGGTTTGCATCTGTAGCGGTATAACTGCCTGCCACCGTCACATCTTTGCCCAAAACCTCGGACGCCACCCGGTCATAAAGCCGTGCAGGGATGATCCATGTCAGGGCGGCCACAAGAATGATCAGCACCATCAGGATCGAGAATGCGGAGGGAAAGTAGAAGCCATTTTGCACGGGTGGTCGGGCATCTAGCTCGCCCTTAATGCTCGGGTGAAGGCGGGTCAGACTGCGGTTGTCGGTAGCGATATTTCAGACGCAAGCAGCACGGGTTGATGCAAATCAATGATGCAACTGCAAAAGTCAGGCATCACCGGTGCAACCACCGCGATTGGCATAGACTGCGGTGCCCCAAGCCAGTGGAGACCGACCATGAACGCAACAAGCCCAGAAGCAGCGACTGCCGGGCTTTCCGTCAACGAGGCCAAAGCGCGGCTGACGTCCGACGGCCCGAACGCCCTGCCGAATGCCAAACGGCGTCCGCCCCTGCGCATCGTCCTGAATGTGCTGCGCGAACCCATGCTGGCGCTGCTTCTGGCGGGTGGCGTGGTCTATCTGTTGCTGGGCAGCCGGGCAGAAGCGCTGATCCTGTTGGCCTTTGCGTGCATGTCGATCACCATCACGGCAGTGCAAGAAGCGCGGACCGAACGCGTGCTGGAGGCGCTGCGCGACCTGACCAGCCCGCGCGCTTTGGTCCTGCGCGGTAGCGAGCGGTTGCGCATTGCCGGGACCGATGTGGTCCGCGGGGATGTGATCGTGCTGGCAGAAGGCGACCGGGTTCCCGCCGATGCGCTGTTGTTGCAAGCGGCGGATCTGTCTGCCGATGAATCTTTGCTGACGGGCGAGGCCGTGCCCGTGCGCAAGACCGCAGGTGCAAGCAATACTGCGGCAAGACCAGGCGGTGAGGATCAGCCCAGAGTGTATTCCGGCACCCTGATTGTGCGGGGGACAGCGCTGGCCTGTGTGACAGCGACCGGCCCCCGCAGCGAGATTGGCAAAATCGGGACATCGTTGAACCAGTTGGAAACCGGCACGCCGCATTTGCAACGCCAGACGCGCAAGCTGGTGGTCGCCTTCGCGCTGATCGGCGGTTTGGTGGCGTTGACGGTGGTGGGACTTTATGGCTGGCTGCGCGGCGATTGGCTGGACGGTGTGCTGGCAGGCATCGCCGTGGGCATGGCGATGCTGCCCGAAGAATTCCCGATGGTGCTGGCCGTTTTCATGGCGATGGGCGCGTGGAGGATTTCCAAGGCGCGCGTGCTGACTCGGCGAGCGTCAGCAATTGAATCCCTTGGGGCGGCATCGGTGCTGTGCACCGACAAGACCGGCACCTTGACCGAGAACCGCATGAGCATCGCAGCCCTGCATCTGCCGGACGGGCAAACTGTTGCTTTGGGCCAAGGCTCTGTGCCGGACGCTTTTCGCACGCTGGCGGCGGCGGGGGTCATGGCGTCGGCAAGTCAGCCATTTGATCCAATGGAAAAGGCATTCCACAACTTGGCCAAGGCCGATCTGCGAGATGATGAAACGCTGCCGGGTGCGGATTTCACGTTGATCCGGTCCTATCCGTTGACGGGCAAACTTCTGGCCATGTCGCAGGTTTGGGCCAAGACTGATCCATCGGCTGATGACACCGGCAAACATATCGTCGCGGCAAAAGGCGCGCCCGAGGCGATTGCAGACCTGTGCCATTTGGATGACCCAGCGCGCCGGATAATGATGGCGGCGGTGGACAAGATGGCGACGCAGGGTCTTCGGGTTCTGGGCGTGGCCGAGGCTGGGTTTGCGGGCCAGACCCTGCCGCAAAGCCAGCACGATTTCGACTTTCGCTTCGTGGGTCTGGTCGGTCTGGCCGATCCGCTGCGCACGTCTGTTCCTGTCGCTGTCGCGCAATGCAAATCTGCCGGAATCCGAGTGATCATGATCACTGGCGACTATCCGGCCACCGCATTGGCCATTGCCCAACAGGCAGGCATCGGCGGCGACACGGTGATTGACGGCGCAACACTGGCCGCGATGCCAGACACGAAACTTGCGGTGACGATCCAGACTGCCACGATCTTTGCCCGCATCCAGCCGGAACAAAAACTGCGCATCGTCCGGGCCTTGCAAGCGAGCGGGGCCATTGTCGCCATGACGGGCGACGGCGTGAATGACGCGCCCTCGCTGAAGGCCGCCGATATCGGGGTGGCGATGGGCGGGCGCGGCACCGATGTGGCCCGAGAGGCTGCCAGCATTGTGCTGCTGGATGACGACTTCGGTTCGATCGTCACCACCGTGCGTCTGGGCCGCCGCATCTACGACAACCTGCGCAAGGCGATGTCCTTCATCCTGGCCGTACATGTGCCCATCGCGGGTCTTGCCCTGATCCCGCTGGCCTTCGGGATGCCCCTGCTGTTCGGCCCTGTGCATATCGCGTTTCTGGAGATGGTCATCGACCCGGTCTGTTCGCTGGTGTTCGAGGCCGAGACCGAGGAGGACGGTGTGATGGATCGCCCGCCCCGACCGGTATCCGAGCCGCTGTTTTCCACCCCCACGATAATCTGGAGCCTGCTGCAGGGCTCGCTGGTTCTGGGCGTCGTTACCACGATCCTGTTTCTGTCCCCAAGCTATGGCTTTGACACAGATCAGGTGCGCGCCCTGACTTTTCATTCACTTGTCCTGTGCGTGGTGGCATTGATCTTTGCGAACCGGACTTTGTCTTCCTCGATTTTAACGGCGATCACCCGGCCAAACCGCGCATTGGCCGTGGCGCTGCCCATCGTGGCGGTGCTCTTGGCAGTTACGGTCTTCTGGGCCCCGGCGCGCGACCTGTTCCGTTTTGGCAAACTGGACCCGCAATGGTTGGCCGTTCCGGTGGGTGCGGGCTTGACCGTTCAGGTGGTGCTTGAACTGCTAAAACCGGTATGGCGCGCCGCGACCCGCAAAGGGCAGCGCGTGGCAGAAACCCCGCCAACTTCGGCTTGATCTGAGCGCTACCCGCCCGAGCCTACGCTGTGACTGATAGCGATCAGCAACTGACTGCGCGCCACAGCGCATGCCGGGCGCGACTAATCCATCCGCTCCCTGATGGGTATGATCGGCGTAAGTAACCAGATCAGGGTCACGCCCCAGCCGAGCGGCTTCATCATCATCAGCGATGACATTCGCCACACGCTGCACCAGTCGTGGATGTTTGACGAGAAAATGACGTTCAGCGCGGCGCGCGGTGCTGCCTTCCTGACTGGGAATGTCGACAAATGGCATCCCCCCGACGCGAAATGGGCAAGGCCGGCCTGATCGCAGACGGTCTGAGCAAGCTTTACCTCGTGATGTTGGACGAACTTCGCCGCCCACCCGGCTTTACCTCTGCGCCCTGCGGCGCTACATGCGTTGGGGAACACCAAGGGGAATGAAAATGGCCGAGGACGGGATCAACAGCTTTATGACCGGGCCGGATGAACAGGGCCGGTTCGGCCAGTTCGGCGGACGGTTTGTCAGTGAGACCCTGATGCCCCTGATCCTCGATCTTGAGGCGCGGTATGAATTTGCCAAGACAGATCCAACCTTCTGGGCGGAAATGGACGATCTGTGGAAGCATTACGTCGGCCGCCCCTCGCCGCTGTATTATGCCGACCGGATGACCAAAAAGTTTGGCGGTGCGAAAATCTACCTCAAGCGCGATGAGCTGAACCACACCGGCGCGCATAAGATCAACAACGTGCTGGGCCAGATCATCCTTGCCCGCCGCATGGGCAAGACCAGGATCATCGCGGAAACCGGGGCGGGGCAACACGGCGTGGCCACCGCCACCGTTTGCGCCAAGTTCGGGCTGCAATGCGTGGTGTACATGGGCGCGCATGATGTGGAACGTCAGGCCCCGAACGTATTCCGGATGCGCCTTTTGGGGGCCGAAGTGATCCCCGTGACCAGTGGTCGCGGCACGTTGAAAGACGCGATGAACGATGCCTTGCGCGACTGGGTCACCAACGTGCGCGACACGTTTTACTGCATCGGCACCGTCGCGGGCCCGCATCCGTACCCGGCAATGGTGCGCGATTTCCAAAGCATCATCGGCAAGGAAGTGCGCTGGCAACTGGCCGAACAGGAAGGCGAGGGGCGTCTGCCCGATACCATCATCGCGGCCATCGGGGGTGGGTCCAATGCGATGGGGTTGTTCTACCCCTTCCTTGACGATCCATCGGTGAACATCATCGGTGTAGAGGCTGGCGGCAAAGGTGTGGATGACCGGATGCAGCATTGCGCGTCGCTGACCGGCGGTCGCCCCGGCGTGTTGCACGGCAACCGTACTTATCTGCTGCAAGATCTTGATGGCCAGATTCTGGAAGGCTTTTCGATCAGTGCCGGTCTCGATTACCCCGGCATCGGTCCCGAACACGCATGGCTGCATGACACCAAGCGCGCCCAATACGTCAGTATCACTGATGCCGAGGCGCTGGAGGCGTTCCAGCTTTCCTGCCAGTTGGAGGGAATCATCCCGGCGCTGGAACCCAGCCATGCGCTGGCCCATGTGATGAAGATCGCGCCGGGCCTGCCTGCCGACCATATCATTGTGATGAACATGTGTGGGCGCGGCGACAAGGATATCTTCACGGTGGCCAAGCACCTTGGCTTTGACATGAAGATCTGACGCACCTTTTCCCTTTTGCCCGAAGGCCCCGGTCCGCAAGGACGGGGCCTTTTGTATTTCTGCCCCAAACTACATCCCATAACCCGCGCGTAAACCTTGGGTATATGGCTGTCTTTCCTTTGGGCAATGGACCGGGCGCTATGCCTTGCGGTCAATATCCATCAGCACATGCGGCAGGTCTGGTCGACATATCGTCACGATCTGGCGATGCAACCGCAGCGGGCCATCCAAGGCCTGCCGCCCGAACGAAGGACATAAGGCATGACACGCTTTCTGATTTCCGCAGTGATCATTGGCCTCGCCGCCCCGGCGGCTTTTGCCTCTACACAATCCACGGCACAGGACCACCCATCGGTTCAGGCCAAAAGCCCCCTGATTCAAGAGGCCCGGCGGGGCCGCGGGGCCGATGATCCCGCTGGGCATGAACGCCGGGGGCGCGGGCGCGGTGCCGATGATGCCCCGAACCACGGCTGATGCCACCCCGTGGCGCGCGGTGTTGTGGGCCACGGTCCCCCTCCTTCACATCGAAAGGCTTTCCTATGAGATTTCACCTCTCCCTCGCCGCCCTGCTGTTGTCCGGCAGCGCCGCATTTGCCCTGACCTCGCAAGAGGTGGTGGACCAGATGACCGCTGCAGGCTTTACCCGGGTCGAAGTGCAAACCGGCCCGACCCAGATCAAGGTTGAAGCATTCCGAGGCACCGAAAAGGTTGAAACCGTGTTTGATGCGGCCACAGGTGTGGTGCTGAAACGCGAGATTGAACTGGCCGATGCGGGCGATGACATCAGCCCCGGTGTTGAGATCCGCACCCGCGACAAGGATTTCCTCGACAGCGAAGATCGGTCAGACGACGACAGCACTGACGACGACAGCACTGACGACGACAGCACTGACGACGATAGCACTGACGACGATAGCACTGACGACGACAGCACTGACGATAACGGCACTGACGACAATGGCGGCGATGACAGCAGCGATGACGACAGTGGCGGTGACGACGACGACGACGATCATGGCGGCGATGACAACAGTGGCCACGGGAATGACCATGACGACAACAGCGATCAAGGCAGCGACGACGACTGACCCTGATCTCGCGCCGGGCCACATGGCCCGGCGTACGCACAACGGCCGAAGGTCTGCCACAGCCAAGGGTCGGGCTTGCCGTCGCAGATGCCATGCCAGATAGTTACAGGGCAGAGACTTGGCCGGGTCGATGGCTGCGGGCCGCAGGAGAGCTAAAATGAACCGACGAGAGTTCTTGTCCACAGCGGCGGCGATGACAACCGTCCTGATTCCAGGGTTGGCCTTGGCCGACAGTCCAGTTGACAAGGTGATCCGGCAACTGCGCAAACAGGGATTCAACGGCATTGAATCGACCCGAACCCTGCTGGGCCGGGCGCGGGTGGTGGCGGAACGCGGTGAATACCGACGTGAAATCGTGCTGAACCCCGGTTCGGGTGAGATTCTGCGCGATATCTGGCTGGATGCCGATGGCAACGCCATCGCACGCGTGCTGATTGGCGATGACAAAGACGAAGACCAGAGCAGCGACGGCTCAGACGATCCTGATGATGACTCGGACGATCCCGACAATGATTCTGGCGATGACAGCGACAATAGCGGCCATGGCAGTGGCAACAGTGGTAGTGGCAGTGACGACGGGGAAAGCGATGACTGATCCCGACCTGTGCTCGGCGGGTGCGGCATGAATCGCCGGGGATTTATCGCGGCGCTGCTGGTGGTGCAGGTCATGTGCGCCATCGTGTTCATTCAAGATATCGTGGCCTCGGTGCTTGGCCTGCGCGCCACCCCGATCAGTTGGCAGTTGCGCGAATTGATGGAACTGGGGGCCGCCCTTGGCCTCATCCTCGGGGCCGTTCTGGGCGCGGTCGCCCTGCACCGGGCTTTGCGCGAACGCAATGTTGCGCGCGAAGGCCTGCGCCGGGCACAAAGCGCCTTCATGGACCTTTTGGCTGAACGCTTTGCCGATTGGGGCCTGACGCCCGCCGAACGGGATGTTGCGCTGTTTGCCATCAAGGGCTTGTCCACCGCCGAAATTGCCGGGCTGCGCGCCACATCAGAAGGCACCGTAAAGGCCCAGACCAACGCGATTTACCGCAAAGCCGGGGTAACCGGCCGACCGCAACTTTTGTCGCTGTTTATCGAAGACATGATGGGGGCAAGCGGCGGCGTCGCCCGCGCCGATCCTGGCATTGCGGCTGGGACCGGTGACAAACAGGTTTCAAGACCCGCAGAATAGCAATTTGTTCATTGTGTCAAAAAACGAAACAATCGACGAAATAGCCCAACTTTCGGGTCTGAGAACCGCGTTCTAACTGATCTCTTCGGACCGGAGCCGATGATTGCCCTGTTCCGCCCAGTGCTGGCCGCAGCCTACATAGCCCCCACCGCATCAGAGTCCGGCCCCGTTCATTCCACCGCATGTTCCCGCAGCACCGCCATCGGCACCACCTGCAACGTGCGGATATGCGTGGCCGCCAGCCGCACCAAAGGAGCCGCCCCTTCTTCATGCGCCTGCAAGAACCGCGCCGCACACAGACACCAGCGGTCCCCTGGTTTTAACCCGGCAAAACCATACTCCGGGCGTGGGGTGGACAGGTCATTGCCCAGATACTTCGACAGCGCCAGAAACTCCGCCGTCATCAGCGCGCACACCGTATGCACCCCGCCATCTGTCGGCCCGGTATCGCAGCAGCCATTGCGGAAAAACCCGGTCAGCGGTGCTGCGGAACACGCCTCTAGCACCTCACCCAGAACGTTGACCGATGGCTCTTTCATTCCAACCCCCATGACACATTCGGGCAACGTGTCATGCCGCGTCCGCCACGGCAAGGCGACACGATAGCACCCGCTGAACCGCTGGACCCTGTGCCAAGGCTTGGTTATAAGGCGGGCATGATAATCATGCCGCCCATATCGCTTGCCTTTCGATCCCGAATTATGGGCCCGGCGCGCTGACCCAGCCGCCGGGATGCCGCTGCCCCGCGCCCATGCGCGCCCCTCCCATACCGATTAAGGATCGCATCCGATGTGCGCCGATACGCCTGCCACTGCACCCGACTACCGCGACACTGTGTTTTTGCCCGAAACCGATTTTCCGATGCGCGCAGGCCTGCCTGCCCGCGAACCTGACTGGCTGGCCCATTGGGAAAAGATCGGTATCTATCATCGTCTGCGTGAGAAACAGGGGCGCACTCCTTTTACCCTGCACGACGGCCCCCCCTACGCCAACGGCCATCTGCACATCGGCCACGCGCTGAACAAGGTGCTGAAAGACATGGTTGTCCGCAGCCAGCAGATGATGGGCAAAGACGCCCGCTATGTGCCCGGCTGGGATTGCCACGGCCTGCCGATTGAATGGAAGATTGAGGAACAATACCGCGCAAAGGGTTTGAACAAAGACGACGTGGACGTGGTGGATTTCCGCCGCGAATGCCGCGCCTTCGCGCTTGGCTGGATCGACGTGCAACGCGAAGAGTTCAAACGCCTCGGCGTCACCGGCAACTGGGCCGACCCCTACCTGACGATGAACTACCACGCCGAGGCGGTGATCGCGGATGAGTTCATGAAATTCGTGATGAACGGCTCGCTGTATCAAGGGTCGAAGCCCGTGATGTGGTCGCCGGTCGAAAAGACCGCACTGGCCGAGGCCGAGGTGGAATATCACGACCACACCTCGCATCAGGTTTGGGTGCGGTTTCCGGTGGTTTCGGCAGGTGACGCGCTGTTCACCAGCACCCACACCGATGTGGTGATCTGGACGACCACTCCGTGGACGATCCCGCAAAACCGCGCGATCAGTTTTGGCCCCGGCATCAGTTACGGCCTTTACGAAATCATCGGGCGCCCTGCGGAAAGCATCGCCACCATCGGACATCGCGTGATCCTGTCCGACACGTTGGCCGAGGCTGTGTTCGGACAAGCCAAATTGGCTGGGCCAGAGATGCTCCGCCGTCTTTGTACGGTTTCGGCAGATGA
>JANNNF010000110.1:0-13707 GCA_031398405.1 Rhodobacterales bacterium
ATATGCTGAAGCGCCCGGTAAACGTGGGTTTTTCGGGCGGTGAGAAAAAGCGTAATGAAATCTTGCAGATGGCGATGCTGGAACCCAAGATGTGCATCTTGGATGAGACAGACTCCGGGTTGGACGTTGACGCGATGAAGCTGGTGGCCGAAGGGGTGAACGCCCTGCGCACAGCGGGTCGATCATTCCTTGTGATCACCCATTATCAGCGGTTGCTGGATCATATCAAACCAGATGTCGTGCATATCATGGCCGCAGGGCGCATCATCAAGACGGGCGGGCCGGAGCTTGCACTTGAGGTCGAAAACAACGGCTACGCCGATCTGCTGGCAGAGGTGGTCTGATGGCTCTGGTCGCGGCCAAACAAGACGCGCTGACGGCGCGGCTGGCAGGATTGTCCTTCGACCATGCAGGCTGGCTCGGCCTTGCGCGCACCAATGCACTGGCGAGGTTGACCGCCATGGGCCTGCCAAGCAAGCGTGATGAATACTGGCGCTACACCGACCCCACCAGCCTTGCGCAAATCACTCCGGTGCCCGCCCCACGTTTTGATGCGGGCGATGAGGCACCATTGTTTGACGGGATTGATCAGCTTCGGCTGGTCTTTGTGGACGGTGTGTTTGATCAGGCAGCGTCTGATGATCCTGAACTTGCGGGGGTTACGATTGAACGGCTGTCGCAGGCCGAGGCAGCCGACATTCACTGGGCGCGCGAGGTTTACGGCGTGCTGGAAGCGCGGGGTCAGTCCCCCGTGCAGCGGCCCTTGGCGGCGATGAATTCGGCGTTCGCAAGGGATGGCGTTCTGATCCGCGCCACGGGCAAGGCGGCAAAGCCTGTATCCTTGATTTATCACCATGCGTCAGACAGTTCCGACGCAAGCTTGCATCACTGCATCAAGATTGAAGCCGGGGCTAACCTGACGATCCTTGAAAGCGGCCCCGCCGCCGCGCGCTTCAATGCGGTGATGGAGGTTGAGATTGCGACTGGCGGTCAGTTCCACCATGTCCGCGCGCAAGGTCGCGATCATGCCCGCCGCGCGGCCACCCACATGTTCGTGCGGGTTGGGGCAGGTGCGCTGTTCAAATCTTTCACCCTGACCGCGAACGGGGTTTTGACGCGCAATGAGGCGGTAATAGAGCTTGCCGGCGACGATGGCCGCGCGCATGTGGCAGGTGCCGCTGTCGGAGACGGCACCTTTCATCATGACGACACGGTGTTTGTGACCCATGCCGCCCTGCGCTGCGAAAGCCGTCAGGTGTTCAAGAAAGTTCTGAAAAATGGCGCGATTGGCGTGTTTCAGGGCAAGATTCTAGTCAAGCAAGGCGCGCAGAAAACTGACGGCTACCAGATCAGCCAGGCGCTTTTGCTGGACGGCGACAGCCAATTTCTGGCCAAGCCAGAGCTGGAGATCTACGCCGATGACGTGAAATGCAGCCACGGTTCCACCAGCGGTGCGATTGATGATGGGGCTCTGTTCTATCTGCGATCGCGCGGTGTGCCACTGAAGGATGCGCAATCGTTGCTGGTGCTGGCGTTTTTGGCCGAAGCGATAGCCGAGATCGAGGATGACGCGATTGCAGAGGATATTCGGAGCCGCCTGGAAGGCTGGCTTGACAGGCATGGCGCATAAATGTCTGTAACGACGGATATTGTTGGCAGTTGGCGGCACCCGCGCCGGGTGATCCGCAGGCATCTTGATCGCCAAAAATCAGAGCCTTTTGCGTTCAGCCTGCTGGTGGTGTTTCTGGTGCTCGTATTTATCGCGCAGTGGCCGCGCCTGTCTCGCGATGCGGCGCTGCCGCCAGAAGTACCCCTGCTGCCCGCGCTCTTGGCCACAGGGCTGGCGCTGCTGGCCGCGATCCCCGTTTTGTACGGGGTGGCGGCGGTCAGTCATCTGGCGGCGCGGGCCGTGGGTGGAACGGGCGATTACCATGGCGCGCGGCTCGCATTATTTCTTGCGCTGCTTTCAGCCTCACCGCTGATGTTGCTGCAAGGGTTGACGGTCGGCTTTCTGGGGCAAGGCGCGCAAGCGTTGGCCGTTGGGGTGGTGGCGCTGATCGTGTTTGGCGCCGTCTGGATTTCCATGCTGATAGAGGCCGAAACCTGATGGCGATCACATTTTCCGGGCTGTTGAAACTGGCGCTGATGACGGCGCAACAGCCTCGTTTGGGCGCGCGGGTGGTGCTGGGGCAAAACTTGCCGATGGCTGCGCGCTGGACGGCACTTGCTTTCACTGCCATCGCGTCTGCCCTGTCGATTCATCTGACATTGGCGTTGATGCCGCCGTCTGAAGCGGTGTTGCCGGGACCGGTGATGCTGGCCATTTTGCAGGGCGGGGTGATGTTGGTTACCGCGGTCGCAATTCACAATATTGGCCGTTGGCGTGGTGGGCGCGGGCGGTTTGAAGATGCCGTGCTGCTGATGGCGTGGTTGCAGTTCACCATGCTGTGTTTGCAGGTCGTGCAGATGGCGGTGATGCTGGTCGCTCCTTTGTTGGCCGATATGATCGGGCTTGCCGGTATCGTCCTGTTCTTGTGGTTGCTGACCGCATTTGTTGCTGAATTACATGGGTTTTCTTCGCTCGGTGCTGTGTTCGCGGGCATCATGGGCACTATATTTGCCCTAGCATTGCTGCTGTCTGTGGTGCTGGCGTCGGTAATAGGAGCCCCGGTATGAGCTATGATGTAACCGCTGTCCGCGCCGATTTTCCAATTCTGTCGCGGCAGGTGAATGGCAAGCCGTTGGTGTATCTGGACAACGGGGCATCGGCACAAAAACCGCAGGTGGTGATTGATGCTGTGGCCCGCGCCTACAGTCATGAATATTCAAATGTCCACAGGGGCTTGCACTACCTTTCCAACCTTGCGACCGACAAGTACGAGGCGGTGCGCGGCACGATCGCGAAATTTCTGAACGCCCCGTCAGAGCATGAGATCGTGTTCACCACCGGCACGACTGAGGCGATCAATCTGGTGTCTTACGGCTGGGCTGCGCCCCGTTTGAACCCGGGGGATGAAATTGTGCTGTCGGTGATGGAGCATCACGCCAACATCGTGCCATGGCATTTCCTGCGCGAACGGCAGGGCGTTGTGTTGAAGTGGGTGGACTGTGACGCGAATGGCGACCTGGACCCGCAGGCCGTGATAGATGCCATTGGCCCGCGCACCAAGCTGGTCGCGATCACCCATATGTCCAACGTGTTAGGCACCGTTGTTGATGTGAACACTGTTTGCCACGCTGCCCGCGTGAAGGGTGTACCCGTGCTTGTAGATGGGTCGCAGGCGGCGGTTCACATGCCGGTGGATGTGGCGGCCATGGGATGCGATTTCTATGCCATCACAGGGCATAAGCTATATGGACCAAGTGGGTCCGGCGCGATTTTCATCCGATCTGACAGGATGGCCGAGATGCGGCCCTTCCTTGGAGGCGGCGACATGATCCGCGAGGTGTCGCGCGATGCTGTGACGTATAACGATGCGCCGATGAAATTTGAGGCAGGCACCCCCGGCATCGTGCAGCAGATCGGCCTTGGGGTGGCGTTGGAATACATGATGGAACTGGGGCTGGCGGATATCGCCGCCCATGAACGACTGTTGCGCGATTACGCACGTGAAAAACTAGCCGGCCTTAACTGGGTACAGGTGCAGGGCAACTCGGCCAGCAAAGGTGCCATTTTTTCTTTTACACTGGCCGGGGCGGCTCATGCCCATGATATCTCAACCGTGCTGGACAAACGCGGCATCGCGGTGCGGGCGGGTACGCATTGCGCAATGCCGTTGATGGAGCATATGGGGGTCGGGGCCACAGCGCGTGCGTCGTTTGGGCTATATAACACCACGGCAGAGGTAGACGCACTGATTTCGGCGCTGGAACTGTGCCACGAGTTGTTTGGATAGTTTTTCCACGTTGCGATGCCGGGCAGCAGCGGTTATACGGTCCGTGCTGCACCCATAGCTCAGCTGGATAGAGCGTTGCCCTCCGAAGGCAAAGGCCGCACGTTCGAATCGTGCTGGGTGCACCAAATCTCCAAGCTAGTTATAGCGTTTTGTGAAAGTTGGAACGCGGGTCATACCTCAGCCGAGTGGAAGGGGTTAAGGAAACTAGCTGAACCCTGCTTCATTCGCCCATTGACGCCTCCCACCCCGTCGGCTACCTAGACGCCAATCGCGCGGTGGTAGCTCAGTTGGTTAGAGTACCGGCCTGTCACGCCGGGGGTCGCGGGTTCGAGCCCCGTCCGCCGCGCCATTATCAAAAGCCGCTCCGCAAGGGCGGCGTTTTGGTTTTTGGCGGATCTTGACGGTGGGTTCAGCCCACCTTTTTTACCTACGAGTCCTCTGCAAAGTTTTCGCGCACTCCTGACGCGATCTTCACACCGCAATTAACCTATAACGTCAGCCGATAGCGGACGTGGCCATCGGTGGCGGTAAAGCTGTCATACAGTCTGCGGGCGGCCAGATTATCTTGGTCGGTGTTCCAATACAGCCGCTTCCAGCCCATGCTCCGCGCATGAGTGGCCAAGTCGTCAATCAGCGCGCGGCCCACCCCGGCACCGCGCGCAGTCGGGGCGACGAACAGATCTTCCAGATAGCAATCATCACCCATCACCCAAGTGGATGGGTGATTCTGGTGGATGGCAAAGCCGACTGCTATCTCTTCCACAAATGCCAGACGGGCGTTCAGCGAGTTGCCCTGATCCATCAGGCGCTTCCATGTGAAATCAGTAACCTGCGGGTCGATCTTCACATGGTAATAGTCCAGAAACCCCTGCCAAAGACCGCGCCAAGCGATCTCGTCAACCGGAGTGGCGTCGCGGATCACAATCGTCATTGAAGGCGTGCCAAGATTCGCGCCCAAGACCGAATGCCTTTATGGAAACATTGCAGATCATACTTTTCATTGGGAGAATGGATCTGGTCATCGTCACGGCCAAAGCCGATCAGCATGGCGTCCATGCCAAGGTAGGTCTTGAAATACCCCGCTATCGGGATCGACCCGCCACAGCCGATATAGGCGGCAGGCACCCGCCATTCATCGGTAAGGGCTTGACGTGCTGCCTCAAACGCCGGGTTGTCAATCGACATCACGCCTGCGGGCGAATTGCCATGACCCTTCCATTCGGCCCTGCAATCGGCGGGCAGTTGATCTTTCACCCAAGCGCGGAAATTCTGGGAAATAGCATCTGGATTTTGTCCTGCGACCAGACGAAAGCTAATCTTCGCATGGGCTTGGGCTGGCAAAACGGTCTTGAAGCCTTCGCCGGTATACCCGCCCCAGATGCCGTTTACCTCGGCCGTCGGGCGCGACCAGACCATTTCCAGCGGGGTGCGGTCCTGTTCGCCAACCGGAAGAGACAGCCCAACAGCGCCCAGAAACTTTGCGTGATCAAAGGCCAAGGATTGCCATTGCTGGCGGATTGCATCTGGCAATTCGGTGACGCCATCGTAGAAACCAGGTATGGTGATGTGGCCCGCGTCATCCGTCATATTGCCGAGTATCTTTGACAAGATACGGATCGGATTTGCCGCAGCACCGCCGTAAGATCCCGAATGTAAATCTTTATTGGCGGCGTGAATGGTCAACTCTTCACCCAGCAACCCGCGCAGCATGGTGGTGATGGCGGGGGTATTGTCGTCGAACAACCCGGTGTCACAGATCAGCGCGATATCGGCTGTCAGTTCGGCTGCGTTGTCCTGCATGAAGGGGATGAGGCTGGGGGAGCCTGATTCCTCCTCACCCTCAAGGAAAATCGTCAGCCGGCAGGGCAGGGCACCATGCACCGATTTCCATGCGCGGCAGGCCTCAAGGAACGTCATCAACTGGCCCTTGTCATCCGACGCCCCCCGGCCGCGGATCACCCGACCCTTTGGGGTGTCTTGCACCTGTGGATCAAAGGGGTCTCGGTCCCAAAGCGATAGCGGATCAACGGGTTGCACATCGTAGTGCCCATAGAACAGCAGATGCCGCCCGCCTGTCCCACCATGAGCCACCACCATCGGATGACCCGGCGTTTCGCGTACCGATGCCTCAAACCCCAGATCGGTCAACTCTGCCACCAGCCAGTCTGCGGCCTTTGCACACTCGGGCTTGAAGGCGGGGTCGGTCGAGATGGACGGGATGCGCAGCAAGTCCAGCAGGCGGTCCAGTGCGTCGGGAAGGGTGTCGTCAATCCGGGCCAATACGGCATCTAGGGTCACGGGCGGTCTCCTGACTGTGATGATGGCGGCAACCTATCAGGCAGGGGGGGACTGTCCAGAGCGGACGGTTCGGGGTAAAACCTTGCTGTCAAGGATTGGAAGGATGCCGCTTATGCAGGTGAAATTGGGATTGGTACTGGCGCTGTGCCTCGCAACGGCGGGCATGGCGCAGGTTTCTGGCAAAGACGCGAAGGCCGTGCTTTTCAAAGGGGCAGAGGCTGAGGTTGATCTGCGCCCAGAGGCAGGCTTGCCCGATGATCAGGCGCAAGCCCTTGTGACGGTAGGGGCAGGGCAGCCCTATTATGGGGCGATTGCGATCTCGCCAGATGAAGGGCTGATGTCAGAGGCCACGGTGGCTGCGGCCAACCATCACACGGTTGAGGCCGCAGAGGCAGCGGCCAAGGTTGCCTGTGACGCCAAGAAAACCGGGGCCAGCCCCTGTGTGGTGGCGGCGCTGATCCGGCCTTTGGGGTGGGAGGCGCGGCCTATGATGTTGTCGGCGGATGCGACGGAAGGCCTGCGCAAGGATTACCCCGCAAAGGGCGGTGCCTTGGCTATATCGCCCGCGACCGGGGCGTGGAGCATTGCCGAAGGCGACGGGGCCGTGAGTACTGCCGTCGGGGCCTGCAACGTCAAGGCTGGTGGGGTGGCCGATTGCGTGTTGGCGGTGCAGGACTGACGTCATTCGAAGGTGGGGGTGGCAAATTGCCCCCTTTTCACCGCGTCCTTGCGGGGCCACATCCCGCAGAGCCAATCATTTTGGAAAGCTGTTGCCGTGACCCGTTATGACGCCGCCCTCGACCAATCGCTTGCCCGCCTGCACGGTGAGGGCCGCTATCGCACCTTCATTGATATCGAACGCAGCAAGGGCCAGTTCCCTCACGCGGTCTGGACGCGGCCTGATGGCAGCAAGGCTGATATCACCGTCTGGTGTGGCAATGATTATCTGGGCATGGGGCAGCACCCGGACGTGCTGGCTGCGATGCACGAGGCGTTGGAGGCGACCGGGGCAGGGTCGGGCGGCACCCGGAATATCAGCGGCACCACCGTCTATCATAACATGCTGGAGGCCGAGCTGGCCGACCTGCATGGCAAGGACGCGGCTTTGGTGTTCACCTCTGCCTACATTGCCAATGATGCCACGCTTAGCACCCTGCGTGCGATCTTCCCTGGTCTGATCATTTATTCCGACGCGCTGAATCATGCCTCCATGATTGAGGGCGTGCGGCGTGGTGGGGGCGAGAAACGGGTATTTCGGCACAATGATGTGGCACATCTGCGCGAAATGTTGGCAGCTGACGATCCCGCGGTGCCCAAGCTGATTGCGTTTGAATCGATCTATTCGATGGATGGCGACTTTGGCCCGATCAAGGCGATCTGCGATCTGGCCGATGAATTTGGCGCGCTGACCTATATTGATGAGGTGCATGCGGTTGGAATGTACGGCCCGCGCGGGGCAGGTGTGGCCGAACGTGATGGTCAGATGCACCGTATTGATATCATCAACGGCACATTGGCCAAGGCGTATGGGGTGTTTGGCGGCTACATTGCTGCAAGCGCAAAAATGGTCGATGCGGTGCGGTCATATGCCCCCGGATTCATCTTTACCACATCCCTTCCGCCTGCAATTGCTGCGGGTGCAGCCGCGTCTGTGCGGATACTGAAATCGTCGCAGCACTTGCGTGATGCCCACCAGTTGCAGGCCCGGATATTGAAGTTGCGGCTGAAGGGGTTGGGGCTGCCGATCATGGATCATGGGTCGCATATTGTGCCCCTTCACGTGGGCGACCCCATCCATTGCAAGATGCTGTCCGATATGTTGCTGACCGACTATGGCATCTACGTGCAGCCGATCAACTATCCCACCGTGCCGCGAGGCACCGAAAGGCTGCGGTTTACCCCCTCACCCGTGCACGGCGCGGCACAAATTGATCATCTCATACGCAGTCTTGATGCGCTGTGGGGTCATTGTGCGCTAAATCGCGCCGAAGCCTCTGCGTGACCCTCGGATGGGGTGCATTGGGTCTTGTCATATGCTAGCGTCTGCCTAATACGAACAGCCATGAGTCGCGGCACAAGCGACTTGGTTGTAGACCACGGGGCAGCAGGGGACAGGCCATGACAGGTTGGGCCGCATGATCGGTTGGAGGGCGAAACCTTCGACAACCGAAGTCGAAAAGCCGAAGGGCTTTGATGATTTTGAGTTGCGGCTTGGTGATGTCATGCGCGGCGAACGCGCCACGCTGGGTAAATCGCTGCTCGATGTGCAGCGTGAGTTGAAAATCAAAGCGACTTACATTGCCGCGATTGAAAATGCCGATGTATCGGCATTCGAAACGCCGGGCTTTGTGGCGGGATACGTGCGGTCATATGCCCGGTATCTGGGCATGGACCCGGACTGGGCCTTTAAGCGGTTCTGTTTAGAGGCGAATTTTGCAGTCGCGCACGGCATGTCTGCGGATGCAGCGCCGGTACGTGCGGCGGCGGCGCGGACCCGGGCGGCGATCGAGTTTTCTGACCCGCTTGCCAACCCCAATGCGACTTTTGTTCCGCGCACCGAAAGCATCTTTTCGCGTGTTGAACCCGGCGCGCTTGGGTCGGTTGCCGTGTTGATGGCGTTGATTGGCGCAATTGGTTATGGTGGCTGGTCGGTGTTGCAAGAGGTCCAACGTGTGCAACTTGCCCCGGTGGATGAGGCCCCGTCCGTGGTGGCCGAGATTGACCCGCTTGGGTCAGCCGGAACTGCCGCTCCGCTGGTAGTGACCCAGACCGATGCCGCCGACCGTCTTTACCGCCCCGAGGCGCTGGATGTGCCGGTTCTGACCTCACGCGATGGCCCTATTGCCGCGATCAACCCGCGTGTGGCCCCGTCTTCCCCGGCTGAAGGCGTTGTTCTGGCCGAGGTGGTCAGCGATGCCGTGCAGGTGGTGGCCGATGTGAAACCTGGTGTCGAGGTGCTGGCGGTGCGTCCGGCGTGGGTACGGGTGAATTCGTCGGATGGCACGGTGTTGTTCGAGAAGATCCTTGATGCTGGCGAGCGTTACGTGGTGCCACCGCTAGAGGTGTCTGCCGTATTTCGTACCGGCAATTCAGGCTCGGTGTATTTTGTCGTGAATGGCAAGACTTATGGCCCTGCCGCCCCTGGTGCGAATGTCGCCAAAGGTATTGCTTTGGCACCTGACGCGCTGGCCACGAATTATGCCGAGGCGGACTTTTCCGGCGACGCAGACCTTGCGCGGTTCAGCACAGCATTGGCAGAGCCTGCTGCGGAACCCGAAGTGATTTCCGAGTAAATTCCTGCGGTCGCGGCGCTTTGCGTTGCCGCCGCTGCCGACTGCGCCTATCTATACGGCACATGCAGACGGAGCCTGACCCATGACCCACAATCCGATCCGACCATGGCGAAACATTGACCGCCGGGTATCCCGGCAAATCCGGGTCGGCAAGGTTTTGGTCGGAGGTGACGCACCGATTTCGGTCCAGACCATGACCAACACCCTGACCCACGACGTGAAGGCCACGATTGAGCAAATTCAACGCTGTGCTGTGGCCGGGGCAGATATCGTGCGGGTGTCCACCCCCGATGTGGAAAGCACAGTTGCGCTGCGGGAAATCGTACGCGAGTCGCCAGTGCCAATCGTGGCGGACATTCATTTCCATTACAAACGCGCAATTGAGGCCGCCGAGGCAGGCGCTGCCTGTCTGCGCATCAACCCGGGCAATATCGGCGATGCGCGCCGTGTGGCCGAGGTGGTCAAGGCCGCCAAGGACCACGGCTGTTCCATCCGCATTGGCGTGAACGCGGGCTCACTGGAGCGACACTTGCTGGACAAGTACGGCGAGCCATGCCCAGACGCGATGGTGGAATCCGGTATGGACCATATCAAGCTGTTGCAAGACAATGATTTTCATGAGTTCAAGATTTCGGTCAAGGCATCGGACGTGTTCATGGCGGCGGCCGCCTATCAGCAGCTGGGGACGGTGACCGACGCCCCGATACATCTGGGGATAACCGAGGCTGGGGGATTGGTCTCGGGTACGGTGAAATCGGCCATCGGGCTGGGGTCGCTGCTCTGGTTCGGGCTTGGCGATACGATCCGGGTGTCGCTGTCTGCCGATCCGGTCGAGGAGGTGAAGGTCGGGTTCGAGATTCTCAAAAGCCTTGGCCTGCGGCACCGCGGCGTCACCATCATTTCCTGCCCCAGTTGCGCGCGCCAAGGCTTTGACGTGATCAAGACGGTGGCAGCACTTGAAGACCGTCTGGCCCATATCACCACCAGCCTCAGCCTGAGCATCATCGGCTGTGTGGTCAACGGCCCTGGCGAGGCTCTGATGACCGACATCGGGTTCACTGGCGGCGGGGCAGGGTCGGGAATGGTCTATCTGGCCGGAAAACAGGTGCACAAGCTGGGCAACGACAAAATGGTCGATCACATCGTTGAACTGGTAGAAGAAAAGGCCGCACAGATCGAGGCAGACGCAGCCCTTGTGCAGACATAATTCGCGAGTGTCTGCCTTCTTGCGCTTCGGACCAATAATGTCTCGCGACCCCAACAACCGCGAGACTGCGTTTCAAGTGGTCTGCGTCACTCCGACCCGGCTGCGGCAAAGCCCCACCGTGGAACGGGATCATGGCCCCACATGTGGGCCGCAAAGTTGAAAAGGCTGCACCTTGCCACATCTTGTGTATTGGTTAACAAGCCATGTGCCGGAAAAATAACGCGCCGACTGTGGCGCGTTTTTTGTTGACGGGCAGGGGGTTGTGCTGGGCTGGTACATTGGGTATAGCGGCCGCGAGGGTTGTTAGCTCAGTTGGTAGAGCGTCTCGTTTACACCGAGAATGTCGGCGGTTCGAGTCCGTCACGACCCACCATTTTCCAGTGAATCAATCAGTTAGGGCCAAGCGACTGATTGGTGCCAAGCACGTCAGGCCGCGACTGGCAGCTGCCGCAGCCCGGTCAACACGTCTGCCGCAATCTCGAAGGAACGCAGGCGGGCGGTGTGGTCATGGATCATGCCAGTAACCATCACTTCATCGGGCTGGTATAGATCGAGCAGATCGCGCAGTTGGTGATGGACGGTCTGGGGCGACCCCGTGGCCGAACACGACAGCGAATGCTGCACCTGCGCCAAAATCGGGGCGGGGATTTCAAGCGTCACATCCTGCATCGGGCGTGGCAGTTTGCCGGGGGCACCCGATCGCATCCTCGCAAATGCCAGCAATTGCGAGGAACGCAAGAGATGCGCCTCTGCGTCCGTATCGGCCGCACAAACCCCCACGCCGATCATCGCATAGGGTTGGCCGAGCCATCGTGAGGGGCGGAACGTCGCGCGATATGTGGCCAAGGCGTCGGCCAGCATGGCGGGTGCGAAATGCGAGGCGAAAGCGTAGGGCAAACCCAGGTAAGCGGCCAACTGTGCGCCATACAGGCTGGACCCGAGAATCCAGACAGGCACATGGGTGCCCATGCCTGGGATGGCGCGGACTGGTGTCGAGTCAGGCACGTCGTCAAAATAACCCATCAGTTCAAGCACATCTTGCGGAAAGCTGTCATCGGGGGCCATGTGACGCCGCAAGGCGCGCGTTGTCGCCATATCCGTGCCGGGCGCGCGGCCCAGCCCTAGATCGACACGCCCGGGAAACAGGGTGGCAAGGGTGCCAAATTGTTCGGCCACGATCAACGGCGCGTGGTTGGGCAGCATGATGCCACCTGCACCCACGCGGATGGTGCGGGTTGCGGCAGCCACTTGGGCGATCACAATCGGGGTGGCCGCACTGGCTATGCCGGGCATGTTGTGATGTTCGGCCAGCCAGTAGCGGTGATACCCGGTACGTTCCGCCAACTGCGCGAGGTCAACAGTATTGGCAAGCGCATCAGCCGCCGTTTTGCCTTCTGGAATGGGCGATAGATCAAGGACCGAGAAATTCTGCATGGGACAGGCCTCCTTTCCCATCAAACTAAGTATGCGGGTTAGGCAGGCCAAGGGGCGGCAAGTGTTTTGTCTGATATTACGCCGTGGCAAGCAACAGGGCCAACAGGCCAAACATCCCAAATTCGGCCCATGGCAGACTGGGCAGGGTTCGCCGGGCAATAATCATGGTAAGTTCGGGAAAGCGGTGAGGCATAGGGCACCTTTTTGCGGTTTGATCCCGCAAGATTGCGCTCGAGAACTTAACAAGAACGAAAGGCCCAAGAGAAACCTTGGGCCTTTTGCGGAAACATTCCGTTTCCAGGTTTAGCGCGAAGCCAGATCCCGCAGCACATAGTGCAGCACGCCGCCGTGTTCGACGTACTCAATCTCTATCTCGGTGTCGATCCGGCACTTGATCGGGATGATTTTCACCGACCCGTCACCGTAAACGATGGTGCAATCCACCGTCGACAGCGGCTTCAAATCGCCATCAAGACCCGCAATGCTGACCACTTCATCGCCTTTCAACCCAAGCGATTTGCGGGTGTCACCGCCAGTAAACTCAAACGGAATGACGCCCATGCCGACTAGGTTAGAGCGGTGAATTCGCTCAAACGACTCAGCAATCACCGCTTTGACGCCCAACAGAGCGGTCCCTTTGGCCGCCCAGTCGCGCGATGACCCGGCCCCATATTCAATGCCGCCAAAGATTACCAAGGGCGTACCCGCCGCCTGATAGGCCATCGAGGCGTCAAAAATGCTGGTCTGCACCCCATCTGGCCCCAGGGTATAGCCGCCTTCCACCCCATCCAGCATCTCATTCTTGATGCGGATGTTGGCGAAGGTGCCGCGCATCATGACTTCGTGGTTGCCGCGACGGGCACCATAGCTGTTGAATTCGGAAACCGGAACTTGCCGTTCCGCCAGATACTTACCAGCCGGAGTGCCCGCCTTGAACGACCCTGCAGGACTGATGTGGTCGGTGGTGATCATGTCGCCCAGCAGGGCCAACACACGCGCGCCGCTGATATTGGAAATCACCCCCGGCGTTTTCGACATGCCCTTAAAATAGGGCGGGTTCTGGATGTAGGTCGAGGACGCAGGCCAATCGTAGGTCTCACTTTCAGTGATCTCAACCGCCTGCCACTTTTCATCGCCTTTGAACACGTCGGCGTATTTCTTTAGGAACGCGGCCCGGGTCACGGTCGCGTCAACCAGTTCGGCAATTTCCGCATTCGTCGGCCAGACATCGCGCAGATAGACCGGGCCATTGGTGCCCATGCCCAAGGGGGCCTTTGTGATGTCGATGTTCATGTCGCCTGCAAGCGCGTACGCGACAACCAACGGCGGCGAGGCCAGATAATTGGCGCGCACGTCGGGCGAGATACGGCCTTCGAAATTGCGGTTACCGGACAAAACGGCGGCGGCGACCAGATCGCCCTCGTTGATGGCGGCCGAGATTTCCGGCTGCAACGGGCCCGAGTTGCCGATGCAGGTGGTGCAGCCAAAGCCCACAAGGTTGAAGCCGATGGCGTCGAGGTCTTCTTGCAGGTTGGCGGCGTTCAGATACTCGGCCACGACCTGGCTGCCGGGGGCAAGC
>JANNNF010000164.1:0-2594 GCA_031398405.1 Rhodobacterales bacterium
TAGCTTGTGCAACTCAAAAATTTAACTTCTGACCTGAGATCGCCGTTGGACATCAGCTTGGATCTGGCACAACGCGAACCGGTGAACCTTTATAGGCGGGGGTCTTGGAATCGAGATCATGCAGGCCCAAGGGCACGAGCACGTTCGCTTCTGGGTAATATGCCCCCACGCACGCGTCTGGCAAGTCATAGGGCGTCAACGTCAGCCCCCCCAGCCGCCGCGTATAACCGTCGGCATGGGTGCTGAGCAGCGCCACTTTCTGCCCCGCTCGCAGCCCTGCGGCGGCTATTCCTGCCGGAGCCATCAAGACGATGTTGCGGTTCCCCTCTAGCCCGCGCAACCGGTCGCGAAAGCCGTAGGTCGTGGTGTTGAACTGGTCGTTGGATCGCAAGGTGATCAGGGAACAAACTCCGCTGCCCGGCACACTGTCCAGCGCGCTAAGGCTTGTCGGCGTGGTGAAACCGGCTTTGCCGCTGGTGGTTTTCCAGACCCTGTCGCGCACGGGATTGCCTTTGTAAAAGCCGCCCGGCTGAAACATCCGGTCATTGAAGCCGGTAAACAGCTCAGGATAGGTTTCAGCGATAAGATCACGGACAAGGCCGTAATCGCCCACCCATTTGTCCCAATGAACCGCGGGATTAGGCGGCAGTGCAGCCTTGGCAATACCGGCGATGATAGCCAGTTCCGACAGCAGCGTATCGGCGGCAGGGGGCCTGCGGCCGATAGAGCCGTGGATGTGGCTCAAGCTGTCCTCAATTGTAACGGCCTGCGGACCGCCCGACTGATGGTCTTCCTCTCCACGCACCAGACAGGGCAGCAACCATGCACCGTCCCCAACCAGCGTGTGAGACCGATTAAGCCGGGTCGCGATCTGCACGTTCAATGCCAGCCCGGACCATGCCGGATCGGCGCGGCCTTGATCTGGGATAGCGCGGGCAAAATTGCCGCCCAGACTGAGGAAGGCTTTTACCCGGCCGTCAAGCAGACCCTGCACCACCTCAATGGTTGTCATTCCCGTGTCGCGCGGCGGCTCGAACCCGAATTGTCGAGCCAGCGTGTCGAGCGGCACCAGTTCGGGCTTTTCGGAAATGCCGACTGTGCGCTGACCCTGTACGTTTGAATGGCCCCGCACAGGGCAGATCCCCGTGCCGGGCCGCCCCAAGTTGCCGCGCATGAGCAGCAGGTTGATCAACATGCCGATGGATTTGGCACCATGGACATGCTGGGTCAGTCCCATGCCGTAGACGCCGATTACCCGCTTTGCTGTGGCATAGATACTGGCCACCGACTCCAGATCAGAGCGGAGCAGACCAGACGTTTCCTCGATCTCGGACCACCCCAGGCTGTGCACCCACCCATCGAATTCTTCATGCCCAATGGTATGTTGCGCCATAAATCCGACATCAAGCAGGGTGGTATCCGTCTGCGCCATTGCAAACAGTGCCTTTGCCACCCCGGCAATGGCTGCAATGTCGCCGCCGGGTTTCACCTGAAGATAGAGGTCGGAAATGCCGGTACTGGCCCCGGTTATCATTTCTACGGGGCTTTGCGGATTGATGAACTCGATCAAACCACGTTCGCGGAGCGGATTGAAGGTAATGACTTTGCACCCGCGTTTGCGTGCCTCTTGCAGTGTGTGCAGCAAACGCGGACTGTTGGAGCCGGGGTTCTGGCCAAAGAAAAGCAGCAGATCGCAGGTCTCAAAATCTTCCAGAATGCAGGTTCCGACGGACGTTCCGATCTTTTCATTCAACGCCACACTGGTTGTCTCGTGGCACATGTTGGAACTGTCGGGCAGGTTGTTGTGGCCGTAAAGCCGTGCAAAAAGCGCCCAAAGATAGGACGTCTCAAGGCTGGCGCGACCAGACGCATAAAAGACGGTAGATTTTGGATCCAACGCTCGAAGCTTTGCACCGATTGAGGCAAATGCCTCGGACCACTCCGCCGCAACATAGTGGTCGCTGGCCGCATCATAACGCATCGGGTGGGTCAGCCTGCCCTTTTTCTCCAGTTCATAGTCGGTCCAACCGCGCAGTTCGGACACGGTATGGGATGCGAAAAATTCCGGGCCGCACAGGGTGCGGGTATGGTCCCAGATCGTTGCTTTTGCCCCATTTTCACAGAATTCCGCCAAATGCGGCGATGCAGGTTTTGCCCATGCACAAGACGTACACATATGGCCGCGCGGCTTGTTCTGGCGCCACAACGTATCCAGCACCGCCAGCGAGGTGTTGCCGGTCCCCAGGTGGCGCAGGACACTTTTGACAGACCCCCATCCACCGGTCGGATGGTCGTAAAACGGTGTAGCGGGGTTCTGGCCGCGTGCTGTATCGTCGTCCGCGCTCACGTCAGTATCCTTCGTCCAAGTCAATGCGGGCAGGTTCATGGATCGGGCATCGGTTGAAGGCTTGCCGGAATTCTGCCGACATATCATAGGTCGCCTGTCGAACCCGGTTGATGGCACCCAGCGGGCGGTGCGCCTCCAGCCCGGTCCAGACGGTGAAGCGCATCGTTTCGTCCACGATTGCCGCCCGCGCATCCGACCAGCCACGCTGCGGTCGCGCATGCAGGCGGGCAACGGTTTGGAACGGGCT
>JANNNF010000195.1:0-23462 GCA_031398405.1 Rhodobacterales bacterium
CCGTCAATCTGCTGGCCGAGGAACACCATTTCACCCCGGACCGCCTTGCCGCCTATCACGCGTTGGTGGCACAACATCATGCCGCCCTGATCGCTGCGATGGCCTGACGCGACATTTACCGTCGCAACCGCATCGGCAACCGGGGCCTGATATGGTATCACTCGGCAACCCCGCGAAAGGACCAAACCATGCTGATCAAGCGCGATTTCTACATTAACGGCCAATGGGTCGCCCCGGCTGTGCCCCGTGATTGTCAGGTGATCAATCCATCCACCGAAGAACCCTGCGCGGTAATTTCCTTGGGGTCACAGGCGGATACGGACGCAGCCGTTGCGGCCGCCAAAACAGCCCTTCCTGCATGGTCGGCCACGCCGCCAGCCGACCGCCGCCGCTTGGTTGCCGCGATTCTGGATCAGTACAACGCCCGCGTGCAAGAATTTGCCGAGGCGATTTCGATGGAAATGGGCGCACCCATCGACTTTGCCCTGTCTGACCAAGCCCCCTGCTTGCCTTGGCACACCAACAATTTCCTGCGCGCTTTCGATCAGATCGAATGGGTCCGTCCGCTCGGCCCCCAAGCACCCGGGGCTGCCGTGGTGCAAGACCCAATCGGTGTGGTTGGCCTGATCACGCCTTGGAACTGGCCGGTCAATCAGGTGGCTTTGAAAGCCATTCCGGCCATGCTTGCGGGTTGCACCTGTGTGCTGAAGCCGTCTGAGGAAAGCCCGCTGAACGCGATGATGTTCGCCGAATTTTGCCATGATGCCGGGATTCCGCCAGGTGTTTTCAACTTGGTAAACGGCGACGGCATGGGGGTCGGTGCGCAGCTATCGACCCACCCGGATGTGGAAATGATTTCCTTTACCGGCTCTACCCGTGCAGGCCGCGCAATTTCCAAAGCCGCTGCCGATACGCTTAAACGGGTGACTCTGGAATTGGGCGGCAAAGGCGCGAACCTGCTGTTCGCAGATGCCGATGAGAAGGCGGTGGAACGGTCGGTGCGCCGGATGATGGAGAATACCGGTCAGTCCTGTAACGCGCCCTCGCGCCTGCTGGTGGAACGTTCAGTTTATGAACAAACCGTCACAAAGGCCGCAGAAGTTGCCGCCAGCATCAAGATCGGCCCTGCGTCCGAGCGAGGCCAGCACGTCGGCCCTGTCGTGAACAAACGCCAATGGGACCAGATTCAAGGCTACATCCAGAACGGGCTTGACGAAGGTGCGCGTCTGGTCGCCGGTGGCCCGGGCCTGCCAGATGGTTTCAACCGAGGGTATTATGTGCGCCTCACGGTGTTCGCCGATGTGTCGCCTGGGATGACGATTGAGAAAGAGGAAATTTTTGGCCCCGTGCTGGCGATCATCCCTTTTGATACCGAGGCTGAGGCTATTGCCATCGCCAATGACACTCCTTACGGGCTTGCGAACTACGTCCAGACGGGCGACCCGGCCCGCGCCAATCGGGTGGGGCGGCAGCTGAAATCCGGCATGGTGGAAATGAACGGCAAATCACGCGGGGCAGGGTCATTCTTTGGCGGGGTTAAACAATCGGGTCGCGCGCGCGAAGGTGGCCTTTGGGGGCTGGAGGAGTTTCTGGAACCGAAGAGCATTTCTGGCTACGATTTCGCCTTGGATAAGGCCGCCGGATAGGGATTTTGCAGGCCCTGCGGTGCGGGGCCTGCAAAATAAAAAGTATCGAAAAATCCACTATAGAGTCTTTGCGCATTCTCTAAGCCAGTTTTGCTAGGTCACTGCCTGAAAACTGCCCTTTTGCGCCTGCGCCCAAGCCGCGCCAAACCGAGGCGACGACCCGGAATCTGACAGCAATTGTCCGGGGGTCAGCAGTTCATATTGCTCGGCAAAAGAGATCACCTTGTCGGATGAAGCCCGCCGCAAAAAGTGGTGAGGTTTCAGTTCGGATGGATGTGACAGTCCCGCCGCTGCGACCAATTCTGCCAAAGCATGCAAGGTGTTACGCTGAAAGCTGGCAACTCGGTCTGCCTTGTCTGGTACCACGATACCCCGCTGGCGCGTGGGGTCTTGGGTGGCCACACCCGTAGGGCAGGCTCCCGTGTGGCAGGACTGCGCCTGAATACACCCGACCGCAAACATAAACCCGCGCGCAGAATTGCACCAATCAGCCCCAAGCGCCAGAATCTTGGCCATATCGAAAGCCGACGTAATCTTGCCTGACGCGCCGATTCGGATGCGATCCCGCAAGCCAACACCCACCAAGGCATTGTGAACAAACGTCAGTCCGTCACGCAGCGGCATACCCACGTGGTCCATGAACTCCAACGGGGCAGCACCAGTGCCGCCCTCCTTGCCATCGACCACGATGAAATCAGGGGTAATTCCGGTGGCAACCATCGCTTTGCAAATGGCCAGAAACTCCCACGGATGGCCAATGCACAGCTTGAAACCGGCAGGTTTGCCACCCGATAGCTCTCGCATCTTTGCAACAAATTCCAGCAATCCTTCCGGCGTGGAAAAGGCAGAATGGCTGGCAGGCGAGACGCAATCCTCCCCCATCGGCACCCCCCGGATGGCCGAAATTTCCGCCGTCACCTTGGCCGCTGGCAGCACCCCGCCATGCCCCGGCTTTGCCCCTTGCGATAGCTTAAGCTCCACCATTTTGATCTGCGGATCGCGGGCCGCATCGGCAAACCTGCCTGCATCAAACCCGCCGCCCGCGGCGCGGCAGCCAAAGTAACCGGACCCCACTTCCCACACCAGATCGCCGCCAAATTCACGGTGATAGGGCGAAACACCGCCCTCTCCGGTATCATGAAAAAACCTGCCCGCCTGAGCGCCTTTGTTCAGCGCGCGGATGGCATTTGCAGATAAGGCCCCGTAACTCATGGCAGAAATGTTAAGCAGGCTGGCGGAATAGGGCTGCGCCGTGCCTGCGCCAATTGTCACCCGCATCGCTTCGGGCGGCAGGGCGGGTTGCGGGGCCATTGAATGGTGCAGCCATTCATACTGTTCCTGATAGACATTGTTCTGAGTACCAAAGGGGCGTTTGTCGAGGTCACGTTTGGCGCGCTGATAAACGATGGCGCGCGTATCGCGGGCAAAGGGCATCCCGTCCTTGTCCCCCTCAAAGAAGTACTGGCGCATTTCGGGTCGGATGCTTTCAAGGATGAAACGCAGATGGGCCGCCACCGGGTAATTGCGCAAGACCGCGTGCTTGGTCTGGGTCAGGTCGCGCACGCCAAGGGCCACGATCATCGCCATGATCACGAAAACCGTCAGAAACGGCCCCGCCCAGACAGGCCAGATCATCGCCGCAAACAACGCCATCACCCCCCAAATCGCAGGCCCGGTGACCAGCAAATAGCGCGTCTCGAACGGTAGGCGCAGAAACTGCATCAAAATTCCTCCATTGACCCGATATATCGGACAACTGATGAAGTGATCGTTAATCCAATTGTGCCAAAGTTTCCTAACAGGATCTTGGCTTCAGAATTGGCAGGGGGCGGAAAAGTTGATCCATTCGCCCGTCGCGGGGTGGTGGAGCCCAAGGGTCTCGGCGTGCAGCATCAAACGCGGGTAGGCACGCGCAGGCCCGGAGGCATAGATCGGGTCGCCCAAGATCGGATGGCCAAGGTGCAGCATGTGCACGCGCAACTGATGGCTGCGCCCGGTCAGGGGGAAAAGGCGGATGCGGGTCTCATCCGGCGCGCGTTCGATCACCTGCCAATCGGTCTGGGCGGGGCGGCCTTCGGGCGTGATCATCTGGCGCGGACGGTTGGGCCAATCCGTGCCAAGCGGTTGGTCAATATGGCCAAAATCCTCGTGCAATTGCCCCCAAACCCTTGCAACATATGTCTTTTTCGTGCGGCGCTTTTCGAACTCCTGTCCCAGAAATCCCTGAGCCTGTTTGGTGCGCGCATAGATCATCACCCCCGATGTGTCGCAATCCAGCCGGTGCACAAGCAGCGCGTCCCAGTGGGCCGATTGCAGGCGGCTGGTCATGCAATCCTCGCGCCCGGCGAGTTTTCCGGGCACCGAAAGCAGGCCCGCCGGCTTGTTGACGATCAAGATTTGCGCGTCCTGGTACAGCACCGCCAGAGGCACGTCGGGAGGGGTATAGACGAAATCAGGGATCATGCGGTGGTGTGGCCCGCCGCGTGCAAGGCTGCCGCCAGATGGCGGATGTGGGCGGGGCCAACTTCGCAGCAGCCCCCCACCATCGTGGCCCCCAGAGCCACCCATTCCATCGCAAACCCTGTATATTTCTCGGGCGTCAGGTCGTGGCGATGGGTTAAATCATTAACATTCGCAGCATCTTTCAGCAAATTGCCTGAGATATGGGTAAAGCCGTTGCCATAGGCCCCGAACGGCAGGCCCAAAGTTGCAAGGCCGCGCATCGCGTCGGCCATCGCCTCGGGCACTGAACAATTCGCCAGCACGGCAGCAATCGGGTAGGCGGCAACAAGGCGGGCGAGGTCGGTTACAGGTTCTCCCGACCGCAGCCGTGACCCGTCATGGTCGTCAACGGAAATTGACAGCCAGACGGGTTTTCCCGCAGCCATTGCCCCCTGAACCGCCCCTTCGCACATGGTGATCGACGCCATCGTTTCGATCAAAATCACATCGACATGGGGGCCAAGGATGCGGGCAATCTCGGCATATTTCGGCGCTGCTTCGGCCACGGGTTGGGTAACTTCGGGGCGATAAGTGCCGACCAGCGGCCCCATCGACCCCGCAATCAGACCCCGGCCATGGTCCGCGCGGGCCTCATGCGCCTCGGCCAGCGCGCGTAAATGCAGGGTGTGGAACATGGGGTCCAGACCGTCGCGCACCAGCCGGTCATGGTGGATGGCGTAGGTGTTGGTCGTGGCAAGGCTGGCCCCGGCAGCGAAATAGTCGGCGTGAATGTCTCGCACCAACCCCGGATGGTCGATCATCACGCGGGTGGCCCACAATGCCGTGGGCGCATCGCCGGACCGCGCAACCAGTTCCTGCCCCATGCCTCCGTCCAGAAGGGTTATCGTTTTCATGGTTTATTTAGCATCCTTGAAAATTTCGGCCAGCAGGGGCACCAGCCATTCCTCGTCAGCCTGAGTGAAGGCGGCGGGGGTGTTGCTGTCAATGTCTAGTACGCCAAGCAGGGTTCCAGCCCCGTTCCACACTGGCAGCACAAGTTCGGACCGGGTGGAGGACGCGCAGGCGATATGGCCGGGGAAGGCATCAACATCGGGCACGTTCTGCACTTGGCCCGTGCGGGCACAGGCCCCGCAAACGCCGCGCGAAAATGGGATGACAAGGCAACCATGGCCGCCCTGATAGGGGCCGATTTTCAGCACCTCTGGCCCGGTGACGCGGTAAAATCCGGTCCAATCGGCGAAAGGGTGGGCATGGTGAATCTCACAGGCCATGGTGGCCATCAGGGCCACGGCGTCTGTCTCACCATGGGACAGGGCGCGTATAGAGTTCGTTATTTCTTGATAATCCATCATTAATACCCCAAAGCACAGCCGTCTTTACGCGGATCGGACGCGCCGACCAGCACACCGTCGCCCCCGATCAGTACCGCTTGCGCGCCGCCAAGCGGGGCGTCGGGCACAGACACATCATGCCCCATACCAGCCAGTTTGGCGCGCACATCATCGGAATAGCCGCGTTCGACCTGCATCCCTTCCGGCCCGCTGAAACAGCGCGGGGCATCAATGGCGTCCTGTGGGGCCATGCCGTAATCGACCATGTTGGTGACAAACCGCGCATGGCCGCAGGGTTGATAGGCACCGCCCATCACACCAAACGGCATCGTCACCCGGCCGTTTTGCGCCAGCATCCCGGGAATGATCGTGTGCATCGGGCGCTTGCCCCCCGCGGCCTCATTCGGGTGGCCTTGCTCCAGCGTGAAACCCGCGCCGCGGTTCTGAAAATTGATCCCGAATTTGGATGAGGCAAAGCCTGACCCAAAAGCCCAGAAGATCGAATAGATCAGCGAAACAGCCATCCGGTCACGGTCTACTACAGTGATATAGATGGTGTCGCGGTGCATCGCCTCTGTCAGTGGGGTGGCGGCGGCCATGGCCCGAGTCGGGTCGATCAGAGCGGCCAGCTTTGCTGCCGTTTCCGGTGCCAACATATAGTCTAGCCGGTGGGTATGGTCCGGGTCGGCGATAATCCGGTTGCGGGCATCATAGGCAAGTTTTGACGCCTCAGCCTCGATATGCGCGCGGGCCACTCCGAACGGGTCCATCGCGGAAAGATCGAAATGTGACAGGATGTTCAGCAGCAAAATCGCCGTAGCACCTTGGCCGTTTGGCGGATGTTCCAGCAGATCAGTGCCTTTATAGGGACCGCTGACAGGGGTGGCATAGTCGCAGGCAACACCGTCCAGATCGTCCAGCGTATGGCTGCCGCCAAGGGCGCGCAGCGAAGTGATCATATCCTCGGCCACCTCGCCTTGATAAAAACCGGCGCGGCCTTCGCGGGCGATGCGCCGCAAAACCTCGGCTTGCCCCGGGGCGCGGAAAATCTGCCCTGTGCGCGGCGCGTTTCCGTCGAGAGAGTAAAATTCTCTCGCGGTGCCTTTCAGAACTGGCATGTCATCGGCCCAGTCAAACGCCACGCGGGGGGCGACGGGGATGCCTTCGGTGGCATAGTGGATGGCAGGGGCCAGCACGCGGTCCAACGTCAGTTTGCCCCAATCCGCGCTAAGGCGGCAAAAGGCGTCAATTGCACCGGGCAGGGTGACGGCCTCGATGCCGTGGGTGGGGACTGCGGTCATGCCTTGATCGCGCATTGCTTGGGCTGAAAGTCCGGCGGGGGCACGGCCTGATCCGTTCAAGGCCACAACCGGCGCGCCGCCGCCCGGATGCAGCAGCACAAAGCAATCGCCGCCAATCCCGGTCATCTGCGGTTCTGCGATGCCCAATACCAGTGCTCCGGCAATCGCGGCATCCACCGCATTGCCACCTGCCTTCAGCGTATCAATCGCCACCTGCGCCGCAATCGGATGCGAGGTCGCACAGACTCCGTTGGCAGCATAAACGGCCGACCGGCCCGGCATGTGAAAATCGCGCATAGTTGCTCCCTGACTTTGTCAAAGCCTATTGCCTGCGCAAGGGAAAGCCAAGGATGCGGGGGAAGATAGAACCTCGGCGTCAGGACTGGGTGGGGGCTATTGATCCCGACGCCGAGGTGAAGCTTTATGCAGCTACAAGCGTAGATATCGGCTTTCGGCGCGGCAGTATTAGGGGGAAACTTAGGCCTTTCCGCGTCATTCCGATTTAAATGGAAACAACAATGCGTCTGCCCGGCTACTGTCCCGGCTCCAGGCGGAAACTCAGCAGGTTCTGTTCTCCCACCCGGTCATACGCCAGATCATGTGACAAGCTGCGAATCAAATGCCAGCCAAAGCCGCCTTCCGGCATGTCTTCCGGCGTGGTCAGCGAGTCTGCTGGCAGCACTTTTCCCGGCATCGGAACGCCGCTGTCGATGATACGGCACACGAGCCCCGAGCCGTTCAGCATCAGCGTCAGCTCAATATCGCCATGGTTCAGCGCATAGGCATGTTCCACAATGTTGTTCAGCGCCTCTGCCAGCACGATTTCGGCGGTGCCGCGGTCCGAATCAGGCAGGCTTCGCAATAACAGTGTGTCAAACAGGGCGCGCAGGCCGTCGCGCACCGCCAAAGGGTCTGACGGAATGACGATGCGGGCGACGGCGGCCACCGGATCAGACGGCATCCCGCAATCCTTCGGGCACGGTCGGATGGATGACGAACACCGAATCCATGCGGGTCAGGCGGAAAACCTTTTCCACCGTTGGGGTCAGCCCCGCCAGTTCCAGTTTGCGCTCAGGTCCGAGCAGTTTCATCACCGCGACCACAGCGCCCAAGCCGCTACTATCCAGAAAATCGACCCGCGCCATATCCAGCACCACGCGGGGGCTGTTATCTGCCACCAACTCCCGCATCCGTTCCTTGAACTGGATAGCACCCGCCGCATCAATCCGGTTTTCCATCGCGCGCACAACCAGAATGCCTGCGCGCGGTTCTGCCAAAAGCTCCATCCACCTTGCTCCATCCATATGACACGAGCAGAATAGCGGCGAAGGGTTATCAACAGGTAAGCGTCAGTTCATCTGAAACTGCAGCGGATAACGCCCATCGGCGAAATCTCCGAACAGATCTCCCAGATCGGGGTGATCGACAGGTTCGCCTGTTTCATCTGGGACCAAATTCTGTTCAGACACATAGGCCACGTAGAAACTTTGGTCGTTTTCGGCCAGCAGGTGGTAGAACGGCTGGTCCTTGGATGGGCGGCTATCCTCTGGGATATTTTCGTACCATTCGTCCGAGTTCGAAAACATCGCATCCACGTCAAATACAACACCACGAAACGGGTGCTTCTTGTGGCGAAGTACCTGTCCGATGTGGTATTTGGCTTGTGTCTGCAACATGAACGTCGTCCCCCGGATATGGTTATTATTCCTTTGCACCCTCACTTGTCCACAAGGCAGGTGCGTTTTGGGGGAAACAGTCTGTGGCTCCTACCCCGACAGTCGCGAAGCGCGGCATCCCGCTGATCGCGTAAATCTGATCGCAATCTCGGGCGTTTCGCACCCCTTGCCCATTCCCACGCAAGGGTTTTTCCCCTAATGTGCCCACAAAACAAAAACGTACGAGGGGCAAATGAGCAGGTTTCTCCGTGCGTCGATACTGGTTCTGTTTCTGGCCTCTTGCGGGGGCGGCAGCAACTTTTCGGCGCCTCATGATCTGGAAGACGCCTGCGCGATTGTGCGGGAACGGCCGCAGTATCTGTCCGCCATGCGTGCGACGGAACGCAAATGGGGTATCCCCGTGCATGTTCAGATGGCCACAATTTATCAGGAATCCAAGTTCATCGGCAATGCGCGCACCCCGCATACCTTTGCACTTGGCGTGATCCCGATGGGGCGGCAATCGACGGCATACGGCTATAGTCAGGCGCTGAATGCCACGTGGGAGGAATATCAGCAGTCCGAACGCCGGGGGTCGGCCAAGCGCGACCGCATTTCAGATGCTGCCGATTTCATGGGTTGGTACATGCACGAAAGCAGCGAGCGCCTGGGGATTTCCAAACAGGATGCGGAATCGCAATATCTGGCCTACCACGAAGGGCGCACTGGGTTTGTTTCGCAAAGTTATCTGGCAAAGCCATGGCTGGTCACGGTGGCCGCAGCCGTCGGGTCACGGTCCCAGATCTATCGTCAGCAGTTGGAAATCTGCCGGCGTTAGTTGTTACGACGGCCGATTTCGCCGTCGATGCTGAACAGGCTGCCCTTCAGATCCATGCCTTTTTGCATGTCACCCAAGATCACCGTGGTCTGATTGCCGGTATCATCGGTAATCACCCATTGGCGGAGTTCCACGGGTGAGTCAGTGAAGACCAACTCGATTGTCCCGTATTCCGGATGGGCAGGGTCTTGTGCTATAACCTTGGTTGAGGTGCCGTCATCCTTATGCCCCACCACCATCTTGGCACGGCCAAGATCCACATTCATTGCAAGAATCAGATTCAACGGCGTGCGTTGAAGCGGGTACTGCTCGGGTGGCTGATTGGATTTGCTGTCGAAAATCGCCACCGTGCCTGCGCTTGCCAGCACCAGCGATTTGTCTGGTTTGGCATATTCGAACCGCACCCGGCCCGGGCGCTTGATGAACAGCTTACCCGTGGTGATCGATCCGTCGCCGTTGACTTGGGTAAATTCGGCAGCAGCCGTGCTGAGGCTATTCAGATATTTTGACAGCGCCCCAAGCGAAATCTTCTCGGCCTGCGCGGGCAGGGCAAGAGCAAGGATGACAAGCGGGGCCAGCAGGGCGGTTCTGATCTTCATGATCTTAATATAGGTGAGCTTGCGCGCGCCTGCATCCCCCTTGCTGTCACAAGGCGGCGAGGCGCTGTAATACAAGGCAAACGATGGCTGTTCTTGCAAACTGTCACGCTCAGCGTGCCATAGCGCGGCTTTGGCGGTCTGTTTGACTGCCACATGGGGGTGCCCCGCCATTTGGCAGGGCCGTGAATGTCGTGTCAGCCCATACGTTCCGACGCATAGGACCCGGGAGAGGCCGGGAACACGACAGTCTTGTGGCCATTTATGAACACCCGACCGTGGATATGGGCATGGATGGCGCGGGACAGCACTTGCGCCTCTACATCGCGGCCAAGGCTTACGTAATCATCATTCGACTGCGCATGGGTCACGCGGATCGTGTCTTGCTCGATGATCGGGCCTTCGTCCAGATCGGCGGTGACATAATGCGAGGTTGCCCCGATCAATTTGACTCCCCGGTCAAATGCTTGCTTGTAAGGGTTCGCCCCTTTGAAGCTGGGCAGGAACGAGTGGTGGATGTTGATGATCCGGCCCGACATTTTCTGGCACATCGAATCTGACAGCACCTGCATGTACCGTGCCAATACGATCAGTTCTGCACCCGTTTCTTCTACAATTGCCAGTTGTGCGGCCTCGGCTTCGGCCTTGTTTTCTTTGGTTACGTTGATGCAATGAAACGGTACACCCCGGGCCTCAACCACCCTTTGGTATTCGGTGTGGTTGGAAATCACCGCCACAATATCAATCGGCAAGGCCCCGATCCGCCAGCGGTACAGCAGGTCGTTCAGGCAATGGCCAAAGCGTGAGACCATGATGATGACTTTGCGCTTGCTCGACTCGTCAAAAAACTCGGCCTCCATACCAAACTGGGCGGCAACGGGGGCAAAGCCTGTGCGCAAATCAGCAAGCCCGGCCCCCCCTTCCGACCGGAAACTGATCCGCATGAAAAACTCACCCGTGTCGGTCGCATCAAACTGCGAGCTGTCGGTGATGTTGCAGGTCTGATCGGCAAGGAAGGTCGATATCGCAGCCACGATCCCCCGGGTGGATCGGCATTGTACGCGCAGGGCAAAGGTCGTCATATCAGGTCCATTCATTGGGCAGTGGCGCACGAGAGGCGGTTTAGCTTGGACGGCTGGGTGGCCAAGCGGCGTAAATATCAGCCGTCTGGACAACACCCTACATCGAGAACCAATACCATCAGAAAACCGCGAAATTCTGACAGGACCGCCGCGTCGTGTGCGCCATCCTGTGTAGTGATGACGCAGGCGCGGGCCATCATGCCCAAGAAATCCGACCATCTGGGGGCTTATACCGCCAAACCCCGGCATAGCTATGTGCTGCATCCGGCCCCAAAAGATATGCTTGTCCTGTGCCGTGATATTTGGAAAGTAAGCCAACGCGCAGCGTCAAGTCACAAAGGGTTCTGGATAAGCGTGGCAGAGGTGGCCTGCTGTCGGCAGCCTTTTTATGGGTGTTGAAGGGCCAGTTGCCAAAACAGACGCCTTCGGGTCGATATGTGCAAAGAACCGTGCCAAAGCCGCAGGACACAAAACCCGGTACGAGCATGCTTCACGGCTCTGTGCAAGGTGCGCAGCTTGGCAAGAGACGCTTGAAGCGCTACCGTTGTCATACCTTATCGGAGCTTACCCATGTCCTTGCGCCCAGTAATATTTGCTGCCGTTTTAAGCATTACCGTCCCTTTATTGAGCCTGCCCGGGCTGGCGGAGGTTCCGGCAACCGGGGCGCAAACGACGGTGGCCGCCCCCGACGCGGCCCGCATGGATGCATTGTCGAAGACGCTGATGATCGGGCGGGTGATGGAGGTGATGCAGCGGGAAGGCTTGGATTATGGCACTTCGTTGCAGGATGAGATGTTTCCTGACGCCAATTCCGCGCAATGGCAGGCGGTGATCGGCAGCATCTATGACGCGACCACCATGCGCGCCACGTTTGACGCGGCCATGGCGCGGGGCCTTGCCGGCGATGATGCTGCGCTGACCCAGATGGAGGCTTTTTTCGGATCGCCCGCTGGACAGCGCATCCTGACATTAGAGATCGACGCGCGCGCGGCGATGCTGGACGAGGCCGTGGAAGAAGCGGCCAAAGTCACCGCACAGCAGCTGCAGGCCAACCGCGACCCGCTGATCAAACAGATTGAACGCTTTGCGGCGGCGGGCGACCTGATTGAGATGAACGTGGCGGGGGCGCTGACGTCGAACCTCGCTTTCTACAAGGGCATGGCAGAAGTCGGTGCCTTTGAAGAGGCGATGTCAGAAGAAGACATGCTGGCGCAGGTGTGGGGGCAAGAGGCCGATATCCGCAAGGAAACTGAAAGTTGGCTGATGCCGTATCTGGCGCTGGCCTACAAACCGCTGGCACCGGGCGATCTGGAGGCCTACATCACTTTCTCCGAAAGCCCGGCAGGCCGACGGATGAACGCCGCGATGTTCGCAGCTTTCGACGAGGTGTTCACCGGCATCAGCCTTGAGTTGGGCCGAGCCGCCGCGCGGCAGATGCAAGGCGATGATATCTGACGCGCATGCTTGACTTGTGCGTGTGCCCGCCGCATAAGCCGCCATCCCGGCAAGGTGCGAGTCTTGCCGGGCCTATATTTCATATCGCCCATAATGGGCGCGCTGTCCGAGGCGGGTTAGATCCCGCAACACCCGTATGGGGGCCACAGGACGCGGAGCAAAAGAAGAGGAAGACCCATGTTTGCGGTCCTTAAGACCGGTGGCAAGCAGTACAAAGTGCAGGCGGGTGACGTTCTGCGCATTGAAAAGCTGGCGGCTGTTGCTGGAGACAAGATCCAGTTCAACGATATCCTGATGGTTGGCGGCGAGACGCTGACTGTGGGCGTGCCTTTCGTGGCAGGTGCTGCCGTGCAGGCCGAAGTGATCGAGCAGATCAAGGGCGAAAAGGTCATCCACTTCGTCAAACGCCGCCGGAAACACTCCAGCCAGCGCACCAAAGGTCACCGCCAGCACCTGACGCTGGTGCGTGTGACCGACGTGCTGGCCGCTGGTGCCGACGCGACGGGTGTTCTGGCCGCCACCGGCACTGCCGATGCGCGCCGCACCGCCCACAACGCTGCCGCAGCCCCCGTGGCCGTGGAAGCCCCTGCAAAACCCAAGCGCGCCGCCAAGGCCGCTGCTGCGAAGGAGTAATCCCAAATGGCACACAAGAAAGCAGGCGGTTCATCCCGCAACGGCCGCGACTCGGCTGGTCGCCGGTTGGGCGTAAAACTGTATGGCGGTCAGGCGGTCATTCCTGGCAATATCATCGTGCGCCAGCGCGGCACCACTTGGTTCCCGGGTACTGGCGTCGGCATGGGCGTTGACCACACGATTTTTGCCGTCCTTGAAGGCAAGGTTGTGTTCAAGAAGGGCATGAAGGGTCGCACCTTCATTTCCGTGCAGCCAACCGCCGAGGCAGCCGAGTAAGCCGAACCTTTACACTTGAGTTGTAAACGGGGGATCGGCCGAAAGGCCGGTCCTCTTGCTTTTCGGCGCTGTGGTCGGAATTAGGCCCGCCTTTCCCGACCGCCGCACCATTCGACCAAACTTAAGTCACGATTTTGCCGGGTGATCTTGGCAAAATCTTAATCAATCGCCACCTTTGATGGGGTGAAATATGTTCTCGGGCGCGAGGCCGCCATGCGCTTCGAGGAGGAGGCCATGACTTTGGATATGATTGCCGTTGCCAGTGAAGGCCAAATTGCGGCGGGGCGCTTTGTGCTGCGCCCGGTGCAGCGGTCGGACGCCGGTCTGTTTGCGCTGTATGCCGGGGATCGTCGGGTGGCTGAGGCCACGCAGTCTATCCCGCATCCGTTGCCGCCCGGTGCGGCCGAGGCGTTTGTGACCCGCGCGATGAAGCCGGGCACAGATGAGGATATCTGGGTCATGGACGGCAGCATGACCGGCCTTGCCGAAGTGTTGGGGGTGATCAGCCTGAAGCGCATGGACGAGCGCCGGTTTCAGCGTGGACAATCCGAGGTCGGGTATTGGGTGGCCCCGGCGTTCTGGAATCTTGGCATTGCGTCCGAGGCCGTGAAGGCGCTGGTCAGCGCCAACCCGCAGGGCAACCGCACCATCTTTGCCGAAGTGTTTCAGGACAACCCCGGGTCGGCGCGTGTGCTGACCAATGCAGGCTTTTTGTATCTTGGCGATGCCGAGACGTTCAGCGTTGCCCGCAATGCCCGCGTCCCGACGTGGACGTACCTACGCAAACTGGACTAGCATTTGCTGGTTGAGGTGGGGGCCGTTCGGCGCTATCGCCTTATACGCCCCTTTCCTTGAAAGCCTGACACCATGAAGTTTCTTGACCTTGCCAAAGTCTATATCCGTTCGGGCGGCGGCGGGGGAGGTTGTGTTTCGTTCCGGCGTGAGAAGTTCGTGGAATTTGGCGGCCCGGACGGTGGTGACGGTGGCAATGGCGGATCCGTTTGGGTTGAGGCCGTGGACGGCCTGAACACCCTGATCGACTTTCGATATCAGCAGCATTTCTTTGCCAAGTCGGGCCAGCCCGGCATGGGGTCGCAACGCACGGGCAAGACGGGCGATGACATCATACTGAAGGTGCCCGTAGGCACCGAAGTGCTGGATGAAGACGAAGAAACGGTGATTGCCGACCTGACTTCTGTTGGCCAGCGGGTTATTTTGGCCAAGGGCGGCAATGGCGGCTGGGGAAACTTGGCGTTCAAATCCTCGACCAACCGCGCGCCCGCACGGGCCAATGCGGTGCAAGAAGGGATATAGCGCACCATCTGGTTAAGGCTGAAACTGATCGCGGATGCCGGGTTGGTTGGTTTGCCGAATGCCGGGAAATCGACGTTTCTGGCCGCCGTATCCAACGCCCGTCCCAAAATTGCCGACTATCCGTTTACCACCCTGGTGCCCAATCTTGGCGTTGTCGGCATTGACGGGCATGAATTTGTGATGGCCGATATTCCGGGCCTGATCGAAGGGGCCAGCGAAGGCCGAGGCTTGGGGATGCAGTTTCTTGCCCATGTAGAACGCTGCAAGGTGCTGCTGCATCTGGTGGACGGCACATCCAGCACGATCACCAAGGACTACCGCACGATTGTGAAAGAACTTGAGGCCTATTCCGAGATTCTGGGCGACAAACGCCGGATTCTGGCGTTGAACAAATGCGATGCGCTGGACAAGGCGACAATCACGACCCGCCGCAAGGCGTTGGAAAAAGCATCGGGCGGGCCGGTCATGGTCATATCTGGCGTGGCGGGCATGGGCCTGCAAGAAACCCTGCGGGCGCTCTATGCGACGATCTCCGAGGCAACGGCGGTGGTGGAGGAAGGCCCTTGGCAGCCCTAAGGCCCCTGACCGCCCCAGATGTGCGTGAGGCAAAGCGGCTGGTCGTTAAGATCGGGTCGGCCTTGCTGGTCGATCGGGTGCATGGCTTGCGTTTGGATTGGCTGACCGCCTTTGCGCTGGATGTGGCCGAGGCGCGGACGCGCGGCACCGATGTGGTGATCGTGTCGTCCGGGTCCATTGCTTTGGGACGTACGGTATTGGGGTTGGGGTCGGGTGTTCTGACGCTGGAACAGGCGCAGGCAGCGGCGGCGGTGGGGCAGATCCGGCTGGCGCGTGCCTATGAGCAAGTGCTCGCCCCGCATGGTATCATTACCGGTCAGGTCTTGGTCACGCTGGAAGATACCGAAGATCGGCGGCGTTATCTGAACAGCCGCGCCACCATGGAGACCCTGCTGGGTCTGGGCGTCGTGCCGATTGTCAATGAAAACGACACCGTGGCGACCGATGAAATTCGCTTTGGCGATAATGACCGGCTGGCCGCGCAAATCGCAGTGACGGCGGGGGCGGATCAGTTAATCTTGCTGTCGGATGTGGACGGCTTCTATTCGGCCAACCCAAAGGAAGACCCTTCGGCGCAGCGGTTTGATCTGGTCGAGGCGATAACGCCGGCGATTGAGGCGATGGCGGGTGATCCAATTTCCGGCCTGTCAAAAGGCGGCATGAAAACCAAACTGCTGGCGGCAAAAACCGCCGTTGCGGGCGGCTGTGCCATGGCGATCATGGAAGGCTCGGTTCTGCGCCCGCTGCAAGCTTTGGCGGCCGGTGCGGCGCGGACGTGGTTCGTGGCGCAAAGCGATCCGCAGGCGGCGCGCAAGCGCTGGATCAACGCAATGAAACCGCGCGGCGAAGTGCGGCTGGATGCGGGGGCTGTCGCGGCGCTGCGGGCGGGTAAATCGCTGCTGCCTGCGGGCGTTGTGTCGGTGACGGGCCGCTTTGGCCGTGGCGAGCCGGTGGCGATTTTGGCGCCGGATGGGGCTGTTCTGGGCAAGGGTCTGGTGCGGTACACGGCGGTTGAGGCCCGGGCGATTGCAGGGCATCGTTCGGGTGATATTGAGGCGATACTGGGCTATGCCGGGCGGGCGGCCCTGGTTCACCGGGATGATATGGTGATCTGATCGTGGACCGGGGGCCAGCCCCCGCACCCCCGGGATATTTGTGCCATAGTGAATGGGGTAGAGGCGATGGACGGGCAAATCTCTGACCTGATGACGCAAATGGGGCGGGCGGCGCGGCATGCTGCCACCGAACTTGCCTATGCCAGTCAGGAGCGCAAATATGCGGCGTTGATTTCCGCCGCGCAGTTTGTCTGGGACGATCGGCAGGCGATTGAGGATGCCAACTACGAAGACATCGCCTTTGCCGAGGAAAAAGGCCTTAGTCCGGCGATGATCGACCGGCTGATGCTTAACGAAACCCGGATCAGGGGCATTGTGGACAGCTTGCGCACAGTAGCCGAACAGCCCGATCCGGTGGGGCGCGTGCTGGCCGAATGGGACCGCCCGAACGGCTTGCATATTCAGCGCGTCTCCACCCCATTGGGGGTGGTGGGCGTGATCTATGAAAGCCGCCCCAATGTGACCGCCGATGCAGGGGCCTTGTGTCTGAAGGCCGGCAATGCGGTGATCCTGCGCGGCGGGTCAGAAAGCTTTCACTCGTCATCGGCCATCCACGATTGCATGGTGCGGGGCTTGCGCGAGGCGCGGCTGCCCGAGGCCGCTATCCAACTGGTGCCGACGCGTGACCGTGAGGCCGTGACCGATATGTTGCGCGCAGTCGAGTACATCGACGTGATCGTGCCACGTGGCGGTAAGGGGCTGGTCGGGTTAGTGCAGCGCGAGGCGCGTGTCCCGGTGTTTGCGCATCTGGAGGGGATTTGTCACGTCTATGCCGACCGCGACGCGGACCTTGAAAAGGCGCGGCGGGTGGTGCTGAATGCGAAGACTCGGCGGACAGGGGTATGCGGTTCCGCGGAATGTTTGCTGATCGACTGGCAGTTTTATACCAAGCATGGCGCGGTGCTGATCGAAGATTTGCTGCGCGCCGGGGTCGAGGTGCGTACCGAGGGTGAATTACTGAAAGTGCCCGGGACGGTGCCGGCCAGCCCGGAAGACTTTGGCCATGAGTTTTTGGACATGATCATCGCGGCCAGGCTGGTCGATGGCGTGGACGCGGCGATTGCACATATTCGCAAGTACGGTTCGAACCACACGGAAGCGATTCTGACCGAGAATGACGAGACGGCTGCAAAATTCATGCAGCGGCTGGATTCAGCGATTTTGATGCGCAACGCCAGCACTCAGTTTGCCGATGGAGGCGAGTTTGGTATGGGTGCGGAAATCGGTATCGCCACCGGCAAGATGCACGCGCGCGGGCCGGTCGGGGCGGAACAGCTGACCAGTTTCAAATATCTGGTGACCGGGGATGGGACCGTGCGGCCCTGATCGGAGGGCCACATTGTGGCAGTTACGCGATCAGCGCACACGGTGTAGCACAAGTCGACGTGTCGGATCAAAAGGTCAGCCGGATTTCCGTTTCCGTCAACTCGGCTCGCAGTCGGCGGGATTGGCGGGACAATTCCTCTGGCACCAAGGCGAAATGCACCTGACCTGCTCCGATCTCGGACGGAGCGCGGGGTTCGGTCAGCACTTCCCACAGGGCGGGGTCGATCTTAAGGCGGTGGGCCACGCCCACCATGTGCCAGCCGGTGTTCGTCTGCACGACCGTGACGCGGCCACCATAAGCCATGGCCGATTCAAAGCACAGCAGCAGCAGGAACGCGAGTTTCACCTCACGCCGCGACAGGTCTGCGTCGCTTTGCCAGTCATAGGACAGCCGGCCGCCGCGCGATACGTCTGACAGGACTGACGTCACCTCGGGTCGACCAACACGCTGATCCGGCGAGGCCAATCCGAACGCCACACGGAAAAACCGGATGCGGGCATTGGCATTCAGCACGCTTTCCGAAATCAGCGCGAGTTCGGGGGTTTTCGCGGCCCCGTCCATCATCAAAAGCTCTACCCCGTTGCCGATCGCGCCAATCGGGCTGATAAGATCGTGACAGATGCGCGAACCGATCAGGGCGGCAAGGTCGGGTCTTTCAGTCATTGGCATCCTCTTGAAGCGGGAAAAACCATGAATGCGATACTGGAACCGGGAATGATGGTGCGCCATCCGGGGCAGCCCGACTGGGGGCTGGGGCAGGTGCAATCAAACATCGGCGGGCGCGTCACGGTGAATTTTGAACATGCGGGCAAGGTGGTAATCGACGGGCGGCGTGTGCAGCTTGAACCGATTTTCGGAATTTAGTGTTAACAAAAGCTATCTTTGCCAAATGAGTGGGTTTTGCAACCTGAGAGTGTAGCAACTTGAAATGAGTCTGCACCCTCCGCGTTTGCGGTTTCGTCAAAACGTACTCCTGCAAAACGTGACGCGTCTTGAAATGTGTGACGCGGGGCTTGTGTTGCAATAGGGCAGGGCCGCGCCTAAGACAGGGCCAGCCAGCATCGGACCCATTGCATGATTGTCGACGACAGTTTCCTGAGTTTGCGGCTTGCCACCTCGGACGAGGATCTGCGCGCAGCACAGCGCTTGCGTTACGCGGTGTTCGTGACTGAACTGGGTGCGGATGGCCCGATGGTGGATCATGCCGAAGGGTTGGAGCGCGATGCGTTCGACCCGCTGTTTGATCATCTGGTGCTGATCGATGCGCGGCTGCCCCTTGGCGATCATGTGGTGGGGGTCTACCGTTTGCTGCCGTCAGATCGGGTGGGGGCTGCGGGGCGGTTTTATTCCGAGGATGAATTTGATCTGTCCCCGCTGAAGGCGACGGGGCGCAAGTTGCTGGAATTGGGACGATCTTGCGTGCACCCCAACCACCGGGGGGGCACCGCGATGTTGCATTTGTGGAATGGACTGGCCGATTATGTGCTAGAGCGCGGGATTGAAGTGCTGTTCGGGGCGGCGTCGTTTCATGGCACTGACCCGAAAGCCACGGCACAATCCCTGTCCTATCTGTACCACACCCATCTGGCCCCGCCCGATTTGCGGGTGCGGGCGCGAGTCGCGCAGCGGCAGGAAATGAACCTGATGCCCCCGGAGGCCCTGGATCGACGGGCGGCAATGGCGGCGACGCCTGCACTGATCAAGGCCTATCTGCGGCTGGGAGGGTTTGTGGGGGATGGCGCGTGGATCGATCATGCCTTCAACACCACCGATGTGTGCCTCGTCATGGATACCGCGCAAATGTCGGCCAAGCACCGCGATTTTTATCTGCGCAAGGCGGGGGCAGTATGAGCGAGTGGCGCAACGTGCAACTGCCGCCCCGGCGCATTGGCCTGATGGGTTGGCTGCGTGTGCTGGTCAAGGGCGGCCTGATGGGGTTTGTCACCTATGCAGGACTTGCGGTCTTGCTGCTGGTGCGGCTGATTGAGCGGCCCTTGTGCGCGCGCAGGCCCGGCCGGTCACGCCATACATCACGCAGGCCGTGTGTCGCGCCGTGTTTTTAATTCTGCGCCTGCCCTTGGTTGTGCGCGGTACGCCGATGATGGAGCATGGGGCATTGGTCGCAAATCATGCCAGTTGGCTGGATATCTTTGCGCTGAACGCGGCGACCCGGATGTATTTCGTCGCGAAGTCTGAGGTAGAGGGCTGGGCCGCCATCGGCTGGCTGGCGCGTGCTACGGGAACGGTGTTTATTGCGCGCAAAGGGTCTGCTGCGCGGGTGCAGCAGCGGTTGTTTGAGGAAAGGCTGCGGGCGGGCCATCGCTTGCTGTTCTTCCCCGAAGGCACCAGCACTGATGCGGTCCGCGTGCTGCCGTTCAAGTCCACTTTGTTTCAGGCGTTTTATACTGCGAGCGTTGAAGTTGGTCTGCATATTCAGCCGGTGACGGTGATCTATCATTCACCTGCGGGCGAGGATGCGCGGTTTTATGGTTGGTGGGGCGATCTGGATTTTGCGCCACATTTGTTGACCGTGCTTGCGGCACCTCGGCACGGGCGGATCGAGATGGTGTTTCACACGCCCGTGGCGGTCAGCGATTTTGCCGGCCGCAAAGAGCTTGCGGCCTATTGCGAAGAGGTGGTTCGGGGAGCGCATCCTTTGCTGGGCGTTTAAGCAAAGGGGACGGGACCGTAGGGTTCGCACACCGCAGCCCGGCCTACCGGGCCGAGCGTTCTTGGCGAAAACTCTCCACTGGAAACTCTTTGATCGCTCATCCCCCCGTGGCAGATTTGTGCATAGAGGATGTAAATTTTAAACAGCTTTTAGATGTTTAGGTCAGCGAGGCCAGCAGAGTAGTGAGTGTTGCCGCCGCATTATCTGTGTTCCAGATTTCTTCACCGATGGCAAAGAAGTCGGTGACCGGGCCGAATTGCGCAATCAGCTCGGCGGTGAGCGCTCCTTCTGCGATGACCGGAATTTCGATCATGTCGGACCACCACTGGAAAAGGTCGATATCCACTGACGCACCGTCGCCCAGAGGGGTCGCACCGATTGGGCCGAAGGCGGCGTAGTCAACGCCTGCTTCTGCTGCGCTGATGCCTTCATGGCGGGTGGTGCCGCAGAAAGCCCCGACGATGGCATCGCTGCCCAGTTCCTTGCGCGCATGGCGGACCGACCGCGCGCCGTCCAGCAGATGCACACCGTCCAGCCCGTGGCGCTCGACCAGCAGCAAGTGGGTGTCGATCACAATCGCCACGTCGCGGGCATGGGCAACCACGCGGCAGGCATCTGCCGCGCGGGCGATCACGTCCTGATCCTTGGTCGCCAGCGACAGGCGCACACATGCCACAGGATGTGCGTCGAGCACGGCTGCAAGCCGGTCTTGGAACACGTCCAGCGAAAAGGCGGGCGGCGTGATCAGGGTGATTTGCGGTTGGTCTTCATTGGCCATTGTCGGCTCCGTCGTGCGATTTTGCCTTTGTTAGCGCAGATTGCCGGGCAATGCCATGGCTTGCCCTGCGGGGGGCGGGGGGGTATCTGGCGGGGGCCATATCCGACCGGAGACCACCGCCATGATCACCCCCGTTTTTGTTCTTGTTCGCCCGCAAATGGGAGAAAACATCGGGGCTGCGGCGCGGGCGATGCTGAACTTCGGGCTGGACCGGATGCGTATTGTGGACCCGCGCGACGGCTGGCCAAACCCCAAGGCCAACGCGATGGCATCCGGTGCCGGGCGGGTGCTGGACAACGCGGGGATTTTTCCGACCGTTCAGGCGGCGATTGCGGACTGCGACTATGTGTTTGCGACCACAGCCCGGGGGCGCGAGTTGGTAAAACCCGTGGTCACGCCGGAACGCGCGATGGAAACGGCGAGGGCAATGGCCGGCGAGGGGCGCAAGGTGGCGGTGCTGTTCGGGCCGGAACGCGCAGGGCTGGAGAATGAGGATGTTGTGCTGGCCAATGCGATTGTCAGCGTGCCGGTAAATCCGGATTTTGCATCCTTGAACCTGGCGCAGTGCGCCCTTCTGGTGGGTTATGAATGGCGGCGGCAGACAGAGGTGATTGCCCCCGAAGTGATGCAACTGGCGCGCACCGAGTTTGCCCCGATGATCGAGGTGGAGCGTTTGGGGGACCATTTTGAAGAACGGCTGACGGATGCGGGGTTCTTTTACCCCGAAGCCAAGGCCGATGGGATGCGCGCCAATCTGCGCAACATGTGGGCGCGGTTGAACCTTACACGGGCCGAGGTGCAGACTTTTCACGGCATGTTGCGCCAGATTGCCTACACGCTGAAAAAACAGGACGAGTAGGCGGGATCGCCCCAAAGGCTGCGCGCGAGGCTTTGCGGGCGGCGGAGATATCGGGTAGCCTCACCAGTGAAAATCAAGAAACGGGTGGGCAGAATGCAGATTTCGCGGCGGGTTATGGGGTTGGGGCTGCTGGCACTGGCGGGCTGTGTGCAGTCTGGCGGGACCGGGTTTGTGCAGGCGCAGCCGGTGATGCGGGCGGTGCCCAATGCGGGGTATGACGCGTGGGTCGCGGGGTTCAAGGGTCGGGCGGCATCACGAGGTGTGGCTTCGGGCACGATTGATGCTGCGTTTCGAGGGGCAGGGTTCTTGCCCGAGGTGATCGAGAAAGACCGCAACCAGACCGAGTTCAAGCGCAGTCTTGAGGATTATCTGGCGATTGCGGCCTCGGCTGAACGTGTCAGTCTGGGTCAGCAGATGATGCGGCAATATGGCAGCGTGTTGAACCAGATCGAGGCGCGGTACGGTGTAGAGGGCAACGTGGTGGCCGCGATCTGGGGGCTGGAAAGCTTTTTCGGCACACGGCGCGGCAATGTTCCGGTGATCAGTGCGCTGTCCACGCTGGCCTATGAAGGGCGGCGGGGGGAATTCTTTGAAAGCCAGTTGGTGGCGGCGCTGAAAATCTTGCAAAACGGCGATACCACAGCGGCCAATATGAGCGGCAGTTGGGCAGGGGCGATGGGCCATACCCAGTTCATTCCCACGTCATACCTGCTGTTCGCAGTGGATTTCACCGGCGATGGTCGGCGCGATATCTGGTCGGATGATCCGACGGATTCACTTGCGTCTACGGCTGCCTATCTTGCGAAGTCGGGCTGGACACGCGGGCAGCCTTGGGGGGTCGAGGTGCGTCTGCCCTCGGGGTTCAACACTGGGCTTGCGGGCCGGGGCAAGGGGCGGTCGGCGGCGGACTGGCAGTCCTTGGGTGTGACTTTGCCGGGGGGCGGCAGTTTGCCCAACCACGGGGCCGGGTCCATTCTTGCCCCTGCCGGGGCGAATGGGCCTGGGTTCCTGATCTATCGCAACTTTAATGCGATCCTTGCATATAACAACGCCGAGAATTACGCGATCGGGGTGGGGCATCTGTCAGACCGTCTGGCCGGGCGGCCTGCCATTCAGGGCAATTTCGGGCCAGACAAGACAGGGATGACGATTGCCGACCGTCAGGCTTTGCAGCGCAAGCTGACGGCGGCCGGGTTTGATACCGAAGGGTCAGACGGGGTGATCGGGGCCAAGACGCGCGCAGCGATCAGTGGGTATCAGCAATCGGTCGGGTTGCCGGTGACGGGCGAGCCTTCGCTGGATTTGCTGCGGCGGTTGTAAAGAGGGGGCAGCCCCCTCCACCCGCATCGGGCGGTTCCCCCGGGGTATTTATGAACAGATGATGCTGGCAGGGCCACAGGGTCGCACATGGGTCGCAGGGTCTTGAAGGCCTACGGGCCGGGGCATAGAGTCTGGCCAACAGTTTTGCGGGGCAGAATGATGGCTGGTAAGCGCAGTATATTTGAGGATGTCGGGGCTGTTCCGCACGGGATACGGCCTGTGGCAC